>JASHXS010000188.1 GCA_030043405.1 Thermoplasmata archaeon
GGCCGGATCCGGATCCACTCGGGCAGCGACCGGAACCCCGAAGCGGGGACGGTCCGCACATCGGGGGCCGACACGGGCGCGCGACCCGGGGCCCTCCTTTAGGCTTTGCGAGCGCTGCCGCGGCCGAGCCGCTCCTCGACCAGCGTGGCGAGGTAGCTGGCGGGTAGTTCGTCCATCGCGACCCGGCTGGACTCTCCCGACCCGGCCGCCTCGAGCGTCACCAGTCCGTCCCGCTCGAGCTCCTTGAGGGTCCGCCAGAAGGTCGTGCGGCTCATCGCCGCGCTGCCCAGCTCCTCGAGCAAGGCCGCGTGGTTCGCCCGGAGCTTCTGGCTCGGCACGGCCGCTCCTTTCCCCTTCAGGGAGCGGGAGAGCGCGAGGAGGACGCCGAGTTCGTTCGTCGAGAGGGCCTCGAGCTGCGACTCGCTGAGCGTCGGGACCAGGGAACCCTTCGCACGACGAACGTGCTCCGGCAACAGCGCGTCCGAGCCCAGGTCCTCGGCCACGTGGGCGGCCCCGGCCAGGAGCTCGAGCGCGAACCGGGCATCCCCGTTGGGAGCGGCGATGCGGGCGATCTGTTCGAGGCTCTCGGGCTCGAAGCTCCCGGGGCGGAGCGCGAGGGCGGCCCGGGCGGTCAGGATCTCCACGAGCGCCTCCCGGTCGTACGGTGCGAGGGAGAGACGGTGGGTGACCCCGAAGCTCGACCGGCTCGCAGCATCGAGGTACGGGAGCAGGTCCTGGGCGGCGACCAGGACCAGCGAGATCGAACCGAGCCGAACCTCCCGGGAGCGGGAGAGCAGGTAGACCAGCTTGGTCTCCTGCTTCACCAGGGCCGCCGCCTCGTCCAGCAGCACGATCAGGTGCTGAGGATGGCGACGCAGGCCCTGCTCGAAGACGTCCATCATCTCCGACAGGCTGTAGCCCCGGTCGGGCAAGGAGACCTCCACACTGTGGAGGAGGTCGAGCATCACGGTACGGTCACTGGCGCGTCGCCAGCAGTTGATGTAGGCCTGCCGGACCGGCAGCTCCGTGCCCCGGCCACTCCGTTCGAGGTCGCTCGCCAGTCGGCGAACGAGCGCAGTCTTCCCGCTCCCGATGCCTCCCGTCACCATCAGATGGTACGGCAGGCCCTTCGCGAGCGCCTCCCGGAACCGCTTCGACGCGACCCCCAGTTCGGTCTCGCGACGCACGAGCTTGGGCGGAAGGTACGCCGGGTCGAGGGTCTCTTCCTTGACCAGGATCCGAGCGGGGTTGGGCACGGGGGCCGCACGAGGGCGGGTGATATCAGGTTCGCTCTTCGGGCCTTCGCGACCCGCGCCGGGGGAGCGTCCCGGGCCCGCCGCCCGCCAGGTCTTTCCAGACCCTGTCCACCAGGTCGACCGTCGGCCGACGGGCGTCGACTACCAGCCAACCGCCCCGGCGCGCCATCGAGCGGTATCGCGCCGCGACGCGGGCGAGGGTTCGCCGACGCTCGAGCGGTCCTCGGCCTCCGCCGCGACGCCCCACCCGTTGCACGGCCCGGTCCGCGGGGAGGTCGAGCAGGACGACCCGGTCCGGGACCACCGTCACCTGGGCGGACACTCTCTCGATCCGTTGGCTCGCGGGTCGGCCCAACGCGCTCCCCTGGTAGGCGAGCGTCGAGTAGAACGAACGGTCCGTGATGACGAGCGAATGTCGACTCAGGTCCCGGTCGAGCCCCGGTCGCGCGAGGATCCGGTCCAGCGTGAAGTAGATCGCCCCGGTCCACGCATCGCGCACGCCGGCGAGCTGAGCCATCCGCCCCAGCTCTCGGTCGTTCGGCTCCCGCCGCAGGGCGACGGACACTCGCTCCCGCCGTGCTCGGGCCGCGAGGGCTCTCGCCAGCGTCGACTTCCCGGCGCCATCGATGCCTTCGAGCGCGACCAGCCGCCCGCGCGGCCGCGGCTTCACGGGCGACCGTTCCCCGCCCGTATCTCCGGGCGCCAGCCGTAGACGGCCTCGATCGACTCCACGAACGGCCCCTGCAGCTGCTCCGCTCCGTCGCTCGACCCTTCCACGATGGCCCGCGCCCTTCGAGGGACGGTCGCAAGGTCGAGCACAGCGCCCGGTCGAGAGCGGTCGTCCAAGAAGTCGGTTTCGAGGAACCACGGCCCCGGGTCGCCGACCACCTCCTGGACCAGCGGACGCCGCGCCAGATAGGACGCCGCCACGCCCGCGCGTTCGCTCGGGGTGGTCCGATGTCGCGCGTAATGCTTGACGAGCCGGCCGGAGGGGAGCCCCGCGCGAGCGCCCCGGGCCGCGAGCTCGCGGTAGCCGTCGATCGTCAGGTCCGCGCTGTGGACGATGGCCGGACAGTCGGCATCGCGGGCGACCTCGAGCGCGTGGTCGAACGCCGCCCCGCACGCGGCGGCGACGTCGGGGGCCACCTCAAAGTGAGGGAGGCCCACCTCGCCCAGCGCGACCGCCCGACGGTCCCGAACCCACCGACCGGCGAGGTCGAGGGCGTCAGCGTGGACCCGGGCGGCTTTCTCGAGTCCCAGCGCCGCGGCGGCCGAGACCAGGTCCACCGGGTACGGCGCCACGACCAGGTACACCTCGACCGGCGTCTCGGCCCGGATCTGGCGGGCCAACGCCTCGGTCGTCTCGAACTGGCGTTGGTAGTCTTCGACGGAGCGGGGCGGGTCGGCCTCGTAATTCTGGGTCGCCAGGAAGAGGTGCGTTCCCCCGGTCGCCGCGAATCGTCGAGCCGCGGCGACCCCCTCCCCGTGCGGGCTGAGGTGGCAGTGGTGGTCCACCACCGGGAGGTCGGACGGGAGCGGCACGCCGGCGGGCGGCCCCGGGCCTACCGGAGCAGGCCGGCGCCCTGGAGCTCCTTGGTGATCTTCTTGACGGCGACCTCGACGTCCGAGGGCTTGCGCGCCCCGGTACAGACGAGCTTGCCGCTACCGAACAGGAGCACGACCACGCGGGGTTCCTCGATCCGGCAGACCAGTCCGGGGAACTGCTCGGGTTCGTACTCGACCCGGTCCAGACCCAGCGTCACCGCGATGGCGTTCAGGTTGATCTCGCTCTCCAGGTCCGAGCTGGCGACGATGTTCTGCACCTCGATCTTCGGGTGCATGTTGATCTTCTGCCCGCCCTTCTTGATCTGGGCCGCCACGGAGTGGATCGACTCCTCCACCTCGTGCATGCTCTTGGCGCCCGTGCAGACGACCTTCCCGGACCGGAACAACAGGATCGCGGTCTTCGGTTGCTTCAGTCGGTAGATGAGTCCGGGGAACTGCTCGGGTTCGTATTCGGCCCCGTCGAGTCCCAAGGCGATCGACTGCAGGTCGAGTTCGTCGCCGAGGGAGGTGGATGCCACGACGTTTTCGATGCGAATCTTCACCAACGAAACCCCTCGGCGGAGGAGTATTTAAACGACTATATAAAGGCGGCGAAGGGGATATCCCTCGGGTACGCCGGTCGCGCGCCCGGCCCGCTAGGCGGGCCGGTCCGACGGGGGCAGCGGGAAGATCGGACCCCCCAACTCGTCCTCGTCCGGGTATTCGAAGAATCCGCGCAGCACGCGTCGGGTGAATCCCCACACGACGTGTCCCTCGAAGACGGTGGCGGGGACTTCCAGCTCGCCGTGGACGGTCTCCCGATGCACGCGTCGCGTGGTACCCAAGGCCCCGACGGGGAGCCAGAAGACGTGGGCCACCTCGTCCGCGGAGCGGGCGAACGGGGACCGGGCGACCGGACCCAGCGCGCCGGCGAACGTGCCGACCTTGAGGCGGAACCGGGCCGCCTGCTCTACCGCGATGAAGTGGAGCGGGCCGTCCAGGTCGGCGAGCGTGAGGCCCACTTCTTCTTCCAGCTCTCGGGCGGCCGTGTCGGCGAGGTTGCCGTCCCGGTCATCGACGTGCCCGCCCGGCAGCGCGACCTGGCCGGACGCCGGATCGCTTGAACGCTCCGTGCGCTCGATCAGGAGCGCCTCGGCGCCCGCCGGTCCGGCGCGCAGGACGATCGTGACCGCCGCGCCGGCACTCGAAATCGGGGGATTCTCCACCGGATAGCGCGCCAGCCACTCCCCGACCGACCGGGCCGTGGGGGCGGCGGTCACGACTGCCAGTCGTAGGTGACCTTTTCCCGGACCGCCGAGCGGTCGTCCGGGTTCTCTCGCCGGACTCCCAGTCCCTTCTCGATGGCGGCGATCCGAGCGCGAAGCTCCCGTAGCTGGCGTTCGAGGTCAGCGACTCGGTCGGCGAGGTCCGCAGTCACGGGCGCGCTCACGAGCCCAACACGACGGACGGACAGATAAACGTCGTGCCGACTACGGGGCCGCGCCGCCGTCCGACTCGGCCCGCCGTACGTGGTCCGCGATCGCCTGGGCGAGCTCCGTGGGGCGTTCGATGGGGATCAGATGGCCGGTCTGCGCGAAGATGCGGATCGTCGACCCCGGGATCGACTGACGCAGGATGCGCCCGTGGGAGGCATCCACCACCTGGTCGTCCATCGCCTGTACGATGAGGGTCGGGCGTCGGATCGTCGGGATCCGGTTCCGCTCGTCGAGGCCGGTGAGGGCCTTGCCCCAGGCCACCGCGGGTCCGTACGCACGCCGGGGAACTTCCTCATGCATCTGGTCGACGACTTCCAGGTGGGCTTCGACCCAGTCCGGGTAGTACAGGTCTTTCAGGAGACGGACCGCCAAGCCCTCGGCTCCCTCCTCCTGGGACGTGGACCACCAGCGTTCCATGACGGCCTTCGAATGCGAATCCAGGTACGCCGCCCCGCTCACGAGGATGAGGCTCCGGACCCGGTCCGGGTGGTCGAGCGCGGCGCGGAGGGCGAGGAAGGCCCCCGCGCTGAACCCGACCCAATGGACGGGCCCGGCCGACTTTTCGTCCAGCAGATGCAGCACGTCGCCGAGGAGGTCGTCGAGCGCGAACCCGGCACCGGACGGTGCGGAGGTCCGCCCGTGCCCCCTCAGGTCGGGTACGATGACCCGAAACTCCGACGAGAGTTCCTTGGCTACCCCGTTCCAGAGCAGCCGGTCCCCGCCAACGCCGTGGAGCAGCAGAACGAGGGGGCCCTGCCCCTCGTCGCGGTGGGCGAGCTCCACGGGGGGCCGGTCGGCGTCACCCATATCGGGCGGACCGACCGGTGGCCGCACATTAGCCCGACGCCTCCGCGGGGCTGGCAACGGGCCGTCCAGCGCCCCGGCCGGGCCCGGGCCACGCCCGACACGCCACGCGTAAATACGCGGTCTCGGCTCCTCTTCTCCGATGGCGCGCGGGGTGATGCTGATGAGCGGCGGGATCGACTCGCCCGTGGCGATGCACTACCTGCTCCGCCAGGGGCACGAGCTGCTCGCCGTCCACATGGACAATCGTCCGTTCACCGACGATTCCCCGCTCGAGAAGGTGGTCGATCACCTCGCCCTCCTCCGGGAGCGCTACCAGCAGGCGATTCCGCTCTACGTCGTGCCACACGGCTCGACCCAGATCACCCTGATGCGGGAGACCGACCGGCACGTGGGGTGCGTGATGTGCCGACGGTTCATGTGGCGCTCGGCGGAACGGATCGCCGAACGGGAGGGTGCGACTTTCCTCGTCACCGGGGAGGCCCTGGGCCAGGTCGCCTCCCAGACCCTCTCCAACATGCGGACCGCCACCGCGTCGGTCCACCTGCCGATCGTCCGGCCCCTCATCGGCCTCGATAAGCAGGAGATCGAAGCCGTGGCGAAGTCGCTCGGGACGTACGAGATCTCGACCCGGCCGGGGGTCTGCTGCCAGGCCGTGCCGCCCAAGCCGGCCACCCGTTCGAACCTGGTCCAGATCCTCCAGGAAGAGGAGCGGATCGACGTCGAACAGATCATCGACGATTGCGTGCGGAAGGCGGTCCTCCTCTAGGGACGTCGTCCGGCGGTGGGCGGCGATGTATCGGACGCTCCGGGTCTGCTCGAGCCGAGGGGGGTTCGAGGCGATCCCCGACCCGCCGCGCGAACTGGACCTGACCGTCGTACGAGCCCGGCTCGAGGCGGCGGACGTTCCGGTGGTCGATGCCCGCGTCCTGCTCATCGCCCGCCTCGAGTCGGAAGTGACGATCAGTCGCACCGGTCGCCTGCTGTTCAAGACCGCCGACTCGGCGCTCGCCGACCGCACGTTCGCGCGCCTCCGACCCCTCCTGGAAGGCGGCGGGGCGTCCCCCGACGGCGCGGCTCGGGGCAGATAGGTTAACTCGCCATCCGGATTGGTCGCGGGGGGTCCCGGGGATGCGGGAGACGTGGGTCGTCGGCGCCGCGTCGAACCGGTTCGGCAAGATGGCCGAGAGCGCCCGCGAGTCCGCGACCCGAGTCGCCATGGCGGCGATCGACCGAGCCGGCCTCGAGCCGAAGGACATCGGCTACACGTACGTGTCGAACGCGTTCGGTATCTCCGAACACCAGGCGCATGTCGGCCCGCTGATCAACGGGGGTCTCGGGATACCGGACGTTCCGTCGTGCACGATCGAGTCGGCGTGCTCCTCGTCGAGCGCCGGCCTCCATGAAGCGTTCGCGCAGGTCGCCGGCGGGTTCATCGACGCCGCCCTCGTCGTCGGCGCCGAGAAACTCTCGCATCTGGACACCTTGGCCGCCACCAGCTACTTTGCCATCGCCGCGGACTACCCGTTCGAGACCCGAAATGGGGCGACCTTCCCCGGTCTCTACGCCACCCTCGCGAGCGCGTACCAATCGGCGTTCCGTACGACGCCTGAGATGTTCGGGGCGATCGCGGTCAAGGCCCACGCCAACGCCGCGCGGAATCCGCACGCCCACTTCCAGAAGGAGATCTCGATGGCCACCTACCTCGCCTCCCCCGTGATCGCGTCCCCGCTCCGCCTCTATGACTGCTGCCCCTTCTCGGACGGAACGGCGGCGATCGTCGTGGCGGCCAAGGAGGCCGTACCCCGCCCCGCGACCGAACCCCTCGTCATCCGGGCCTCGGCCCGCTCCGGGTCGATCACCGAGATGCAGGACCGCCCGGACCTGCTGGGTCTTCCCGCCACGCGCACGGCCGCGGCGAAGGCGTTCCGACAGGCCCACCTGACGCCGAAGGACATCGACTTCCTCGAGGTGCACGACTGCTTCACCATCGCCGAAGTGATGGCGCTCGAGGACCTGGGGTTCTTCCCGAAGGGCACCGCGGGCCCGGCGGCGCAGGACGGGGTCACGACCCGGGATGGCCGTCTGCCGGTGAACCCCTCCGGCGGACTCAAGGCGAAAGGGCACCCGGTGAGCGCGACCGGGGCTTCCCAGGTCGTCGAAGTATTCGAACAGTTCAACGGGCTCGCCGCCGGCCGTGAGGTTCCGAATACGGGCACGGCGCTCACCCACAACGTCGGCGCCACGGGCGGTTCGTGCTCGGTTCACATCTTCTCGCGGCGGTAGGACACGGACGATGGAGGAATTGCCCCACGCGTCCCACACGATCGCGGAGTTCGTCCGGGGGTACGAGGAAGGGGGCGTACTGCGCGGCTTTCACTGCCCCGCGTGCGACCTCCTGACCGCCACGTGGAGCCTGGCGTGTCCCCGGTGTGGCCGTCGGGACCTCGAGGAACGTACGCTCGGCACCCAGGGCCGGGTCGCCGCCTTCACGCTCCTGAACGTCCCCGGCGATGAGTTCCTCAACGACGCCCCGTACGCGTACGTCGTGGTCGAGCTCGAGGCCGGCGGACGGGTCACGGGCTGGATGCCGACGGTGAGGTCCGTGGCCGACCTCGCGATCGGCGACCCCGTCCACTTCGTCCCCAGCTACAAACCCGGGGTCCAGTTCGCGAAGGACCGGGGACCCTCGCCCGGGGGGTGAACCGCCCTCATGTCGACTGGGATGGCCGCCGCTCGTCCCTGGCTCGCGAAGTACGAACGAGCCGTTCCCGCCGAGGTCGAGATCTCGAACCTGACCCTCCCCGAGCTCATCGAGCGGAGCGTGGCGAAGTGGGGCGACCGGACGGCGCTCGTCTACTACGGGGCCCGATGGAGTTACCGTCGCTTCTGGGAGGAGAGCGGGCGGCTCGCCGCGAGCCTGGCACGGGAGGGTGTGGGCCCCGGCGACCGGGTGGCGATCTATCTCCCCAACAGCCCGCTCTACCCGATCGCCCTCTTCGGCGTGCTCCGGCTCGGCGCGACCGTCGTCCAGGTCAACCCGCTGTACATCGGACAGGACCTCACCCGCATCTTGCGGGATGCCCAGCCGAAGGCGCTGGTCACGCTCGAGATCCTGTTCCCGAACATCGAGCGCGCCCGGGCCGACTACCGGGTCCCGATCGTCGTGGTGGGACGCGTCCGGGACTTCTACCCGTTCCCGAAGCGCCTCCTCGTCAATGCCGTGCTGCGCCGCATGAAGCTCCCCACCGAGTTCCCCACGGACCCGGAGGTCCGGGCCTGGAAGGAGATCGTACGGACCCCCGGGACCCCGCCGGTCTGGCGCGGCGACCCGGCCACGTCCGTAGCCGTCCTCCAGTACACCGGAGGGACCACCGGACAGCCGAAGGGCGCGATGCTCACCCACCGCAACCTCGTCGCGAACGTCGAACAGATGCTCGTCTGGAACACGACCCGGAAGCCCGGCGAGGAGGTCGTGCTCGCCTCGGTCCCGTTCTTTCACATCTACGGGCTGACTGTGGCCGGTCTGTTGGGCCTGGCCGACGGAGCGACGCTCGTGATCCAGACCCGACCCGAGATCCGGGAGCTGCTCCGGCTGATCTCGCGGTATCGCCCGACCCAGTTCCCCGGGGTTCCTGCGCTCTACCAGGCCTTCATCCGCCAGCCGGACCTCGCCCGGTTCCGAGTCCACTCGATCCGGTACTGCCTCTGCGGATCGGCGCCCCTGCCGCTCGAGGTGGCGAAGCAGTTCGAGTCGCTGACGGGGGCGCGGCTGATCGAGGGGTATGGTCTCAGCGAGACCTCGCCCGTCACGCACGCGAACCCAGTGGAGGGCGAGCGGCGCCCCGGCTCGATCGGGCTCCCGATCTCCAACACCGAGGAGCAAGTGGTCGACCTGGAGACCGGGACCCGGGTGCTCCCCGCGGGCGAGGAGGGCGAGCTGTGTGTTCGCGGTCCGCAAGTGATGCTGGGATACTACCGACAGCCCGAGGAGACGGCCGCCGTCCTCCGCGACGGATGGTTCCGGACGGGCGATGTTGCGCGCCTCGACGCCGACGGCTATGCGTACATCGTCGACCGAAAGAAGGACATGATCAACGTCGGCGGGCTCAAGGTGTACCCGCGGGAGGTGGAGGAGGTGCTCTTCCAGCATCCGTCGATCGCGGACGCGGCCGTCGTGGGCGTGCCCGATGCGGAGCACGGGGAGGTCGTGATGGCGTTCGTCGTCCGAAAGCCGGGAACCGCGCTCACCGCGGAGGACGTCGAGGCGTTCGTCCGCGCCCGGATCGCCCACTACAAGGCGCCCCGCCGGGTGGAGTTCCGGGACGCGCTCCCGCGCACCGGGGTCCAGAAGGTCCTCCGTCGCGTCCTCCGGGAGGAGGCGGCGGCCTCGTCCGGACCGACTACAGGCCCCGCGCGATGAGGTCGCGGGAGATGACCAGGCGCTGGATCTCGTTCGTGCCCTCGAAGATCTCACTGATGCGGGCGTCCCGGTACGCCCGTTCGATCGGCGTCCCGCGGATGTACCCGAGCCCGCCGTGGATCTGCAGCGCTTCGTCGATCACTTCGCTGGCCCATTCGGAGGCCAGGCACTTCACGATCGCCGCCTCCCGGGTCTTCTCCGCCCGTTCCAGCCGGTTCCAGGCTTTCGGGTCGGTGCCCATCCGGTCCTGGCGCGCGGCCGCCTGGTAGACCATCTGGCGGAGCGCGTGCGCTCGCATCGCCATGTCGGCGAGCTTGAACTGGATCGCCTGGTATTCGCTGATCGGGAGCCCGAACTGCATCCGGTTCTTCGAGAACTCGAGCGCCGCCGTCGTGGCGGCCTCGATCCCCCCGAGCGAGGCGGCGCCCAGCGACACCCGTCCCACGTCGAGGGCCGTCATCGCGACGATGAATCCCTTCCCCACGTCGCCGAGTACGTGTTCCGGCCCGACCTCGACGTGGTCGAGAATGAGCTCCGCCGTCGACGTCCCGTGCAGGCCCATCTTCTTCTCGCAGCGACCGACCTTGAAACCGGCGAGGTCGGTGTCGACGAGGAACGCCGTCACGCCCCCGTTCGGCCCCAGCTTCGTGTCGTTGCCGGCCATGACGATGACCGTGGCGGCCTCCCGACCGTTCGAGACGTAGATCTTGTTCCCGGTGATCGACCACCGGTCCCCCTTTCGCTCCGCGACCGTGTGGACCGCGCCGGAGTCGCTCCCGGAGCCCGGTTCGGTGAGACTGAACGCCAGGAGCTTCTCTCCCTTGGCCGCGGGCACGAGCCACCGGCGCTTCTGCTCCTCGGTCCCGTAGTAGAGCAACGGCGTCGTGCCGAGGGAGGTGTGCGCCCCGACGATGACGCCGTGCGACGCGTCGACCCGACCGAGCTCCTCGAGGAAGAGGCAGTAGCCGACCTTGCCGAGTCCCAGTCCGCCGTACTCTTCCGGGATCGGGATCCCGAAGTAGCCCTCCTCCTGGAGGCGGCGAACGGAGCCGGCCGGGAACTCCTCCTTCTCGTCCATCTCGGCCACGATCGGCGCGACCTCCTTCGCGAGGAAGGCGCGGGCGGCGTCCCGGAACGCGAGCTGGTCGGACGTGAACGAGAATTCGATGGCCATGGTCACTTCCCCTGGAACTTGGGCGGCCGACGCTCCACGAAGGCGAGGATCCCTTCCCCGAGGTCCTGCGAGGGCAGCACCTCCGTAGCGAACAGGTGGGTCTCGAGGTCGATCCCCTCGGCGAGCGGTTTCTCGAGGCCTTCCGTGATGGCGCGTTTCGCGGCCTGGACGGCCTTGGGCGCCTTCTGCGCGATCGTGTGGGCCAGGTCGCGACTGGCCCGGAGCTCCTGCCCGGCCGGCACCACTTTGTTGACGAGGCCGATCCGGAGGGCCTCGGCCGCGGGGATCATCGAGCCGGTGAAGATCAGCTCCTTGGCCTTCGGGACGCCGACCGTCCGCGGGAGCCG
>JASHXS010000189.1 GCA_030043405.1 Thermoplasmata archaeon
AAGTCCACGGCCGCCGGGCCCCGGAGCGTGACCTTCGCGCCGATCTCCTGGCCCTTCCGGATCCCGAAGTCGCGGTTCGTGGAGTGGGCCTTCGTGCTGACCGGCTTCTGCCGCGTGACCATCTGGAGCACGCGCTCGGCCTTCGTACGGGCATCGCCGGATTCGCCGACCCCGACGTTCACGACGACCTTGATCACTCGGACCCCGCGCATGCCGGTCGCTTCGGGGACAGCGGGGGAGGAGGGGGAGGTCGCGGCGGCGGGGGCGCTCATCGGTCCACTCCCTCGGCCAGCGTGACTTCGGGGGACTTCTGCCCGACCACGAAGACGTACTCCTTCGTCGTCGAGAACCCCTCGGCGAAATGGACCAGGTTCGGCTGGGAGGAGTTCCGCACCTCGACGCGGTCCACGCGGGCCAGCTGGCCGACGTGGGAGCCCCCCGCCACGAACGCGATGGCGCCCGGCGCGAGCTTGTAGTGATCGACGACCTTCTGGGTCGGCACCTCGATCTTGAGGGAGTCCCCGACCCGGTACGGCGTGGTCGCCGGTAGGAGGAGGTTCCGCCCGTCGTGCAACGTCACTTCGACCCGGCCCGAGGGCACGGTGTGCTTGAACCGGACCTGACCGATCTTGAGACCGGCTTCCGGGGACGGGATCTTGACCAGCACCAGCTTCCCTCGGGTATTCTTCACCACGCGGTAGTGGGCGTCGAGGGGGTCCGCCAGCGAGAGGGTGTCCATGAGGCCCACGCCCCGGTCGAGGTCCTTCGCGACCTTCCCGTCGACCTTCACCGAACCCTGACGGGCCAGGATGCGGGCCTCCCGGGCGCTGCGGGCCACCCCCAGGATGTCCCTGAGGACGATCTGGATCGGCACCGACTGGTCCTGGGCGTGGGGCCCGGGGCCGGGGCGCTTCACCCACTTCGTCCCCTTGCGAGGGATCGTCCAGGTTCGGGGCGCCGCCCGTCGCTTCAGCCGGAACGTCATGCGTCGTCCTCCTCGGACGGCTTGGGCGAGCTCTTCCGGCCCTTCTTGGGCGAGGGCGAAGCCGCGGGGGCGGCGGGCTCGGTCGCCTCCGGCTCGGGTTCCGGCTCGTCGGCCTCGTCGTCATCGTCCGCCCCGGCCGGGGACGCGAGGGCGGGCGGCGCGGCGGTCGGAGCGGGCTCCTCCGGGGTCTCCGCCACCTCGCCGCGCTCTTCGGGGGTGAGCTCGTCGGCCCGCACCTTCAGGGTCTCGCGGCGCCACTCGTCGGCGAGGTTCAAGCGGACGAGCAGCAGATGGTTCGTCCGGATCGGGAGGGGTTTCAGCTTCTCCTCGCCGGACTTCAGGGTGACATTGTCGAGCGTGACCGAGTAGTCCCGGCGAGAGATCTTCTGGACCCGCTCTTCCCGCCCGATGTAGCTCCCCTTCATCACGCGGACCGTGTCGCCCTTGCGGAGCGGCACTGACCGGCGGTGGAACCGCTTCCGGAGCTCTCGGGAGAGCGGGACGGTCATCCGGTGCCGGCGCTCGGCGGTCGTCGCCTCGAAGACGGCCCGACGCTGGCGTCGCGGAGAGTGGGGGGAGGATCGCGACATGGGCCTCAGACGATGATGGACGACGCCGCGGCGACCCGCGGCCATCGTTCGGCGGCCTCCTTCGCCACCGGGCCCTTGATCTGCGAGCCCTTCAGTTCGCCGGTTTCGGTCGTGATGACCGCGGCGTTGTCCTCGAACATGAGCCGGGTGCCATCCGGACGGTGCACGGCCGAACGGGAGCGTACGATGACGGCGTGCAGGACCTGGCGACGCATCTCGGGCGTGCCCTTCTTCACCGAGACGATCACGAGGTCGGCGATGCCCGCGCGCGGGTACCGACGGTGCGTGCCGTGCCAGTTCCTCACGGCGATGATCTCGACGATCTTGGCGCCGGTGTTGTCGACACAATCCAGTCGCGCCCCCTTGGGGAGGCCACGGCCCCGCCGGCCCGCGAGGCCCTTCATGCCTTCGCCTCCGTCTCGGGGGTGGGGCTCGGGGCGGCGGGTCCGGCGGCTTCCTCACCGGCCACCCGCCGCGCCGCCTCGCCGAGGTCCTCGACGATGCAGAACGCGACGAGCTTGGAGAGCGGTCGGGTCTCCGCAATGCGGACGCGGTGACCGACGGGCACGTGGAGGCACGGCGGAGCGTGGGCGAGGTACCGGCGCCGTCGCTTCTCGTACCGCTCGTACTTGGGCACGAAATGGAGGAGGGTCCGCTCGACCACGGCCGTCCGCTGCATCGAGGTCGACACCACGGTCCCCTCGATCACCTGGCCGCGCACCGGCAACCGTCCGTGGAAGGGACAGTGGCGGTCGTCGCACTTCGCCTTCGGGGCCCGAACATCGAGACCGATGTCCCGGGCGCGACGGGCGGCCGGCGTGCGAGCGGGCGTCAATGGAACCTCCGAGGACCACCGGTCAAGAGCCGCTTGGTGCGGTCCTCTGGGCGCACGCGAAGGGCCTCCGCTCTTAACGGTAACTCACGGCCTTCGAGGAGAATCGTCCCGGAGAGGCCGGACTTGGGAAGCGCCACCGGTGCCGGGCGGCCGGCCACCCGGACGTACAACATCGACAACGATTCGTCCACGACGACGCCCTCGAGCCCGTGCCGGAGCCCGGGCGAGCGTTCGACCCGAACGGGAGCCCCGATGATCTCCCCTGCATAGGCGAGTCGGTCGGCGGGCGAAAGGTCGAGGATCGCGCCCGACTTCGTCATCGACCCTCCGCATCCCCGCCACTACGGACGGCTGCCCGTGGGACGCAGCACCGCGAGTTCGCGTTCCCGAAGGACCGTGAGCGAGCGGGCCACGTTGGTCCGCAGCGCCCGCATGCGCCCGGGGCTCGGCGGGGCGCCACCCATCGCGGCGATGCCCCGCTCGCGGAGGAGGTCGTTCTCCGCCTCGGCGATCCGCCGGCGGAGGTCTTCGTCGCTGAGGGCCCGCAGGTCCTTCATCCGCAGCAGCGTCACGTGGCCTCCGGTGGCGGTGCCGTGGCGGCGGAGACATCGGGAACGGGCGCCTCCTCCATGGGAGGCAGCTCGACGACCGGTGTCTTGGGGCGGTTCTCGGCCCCCTTCACGACGATCTCGTCGGGCAACTTCGAGTTGGCCCGCATGATCCAGACGCTGACGCCGATGACGCCCGGTTTCAGCCGGGCCTGGTAGAATCCCTTGTCCACCCAGAGGTGAACGGCTTCGCCACAGTACTTGATGGTGCCCGCCTTGAACCGCTCCGTCCGGTGGCGCTCGCCGGTCAGCTTTCCGGAGAGGATGACCTGACAGCCTCGGGCCCCCGCCTCCATGATGCGGCGGACGGTCGAGTGGCCGGCCCGGCGGAAGTGCCAGCCTCGCTCCAGGGTGGAGGCGAGCTTCTCGCTCATCAGCTGCGCATTGAGGCTGGGGGCGCGCTCCTCTTGGACCTCGATCTGCGGGTTGTCGAGCTGGAAGCGGGCGTGGATGTCCTCCGTCAGGCGCTTGATGAGCTCGCCCCGGTGCCCGATCAGGATCCCCGGTCGCTCGCACACGAGGGTCACGCGCGTACCCATCGGGGTGCGAGTGATCTCGAGTCCGCCGAAGCCGGCCCGCGCGCTCTCCTGGACGAGGAAGTCCTTGAGCAGGACCCGTCGGGTCGCCTCCTGGATCACCTTGCGTTCGGCGCTCATTCGGTCTCCTTCTCCTCGGCGAGCACGAGCTCGACGTTCGTGGTCTGCTCGTGCCAAGCGGTGCCCCGCCCGTGGGCCCGCGGCATCGAAGCCTTTCGAATGCGTCCCCGGGCGCTGGCCGCGACCTTCACGAAGAGCCGGTCCGTGTCCAGACCTTCGTACTCGGCGTTCTCCTTCGCGTTGCGGAGGATCTGCAGGACATTCTTGGCCACCTTGCGTGGGTAGCGACCGGGACCGGTGCCGCGCTTGTGCGCCACCTCCTGGTTGTACCGTCGGAAGGGGACCGCCTGTCGGAGTTCGATGACGCCCTCGAGGAAGGTCTCGGCCCGGTCGACGGGGAGCCCCCGGATCGCGTTCAGGACCTCGTAGGTCTTCTTCGGGGACATCGGGATCTCGTTCCCGCGGGCCCGGGCGACGGCCACCCCCGACTCCGATTCGTACGTGTACCCTCGCATCGACCCCGTCCTACTTCAGCGGCATGAACTTCGACGACCGGGTCGCCCCGACGCCCGGCCCGGAGTGCTTCTCGAACCGTCGCGTGAGGGCGAATTCCCCGATGTAGTGGCCGATCATCTCGGGGCGGATCTCAACTTCCTTGAACTCCTTGCCCGTGTGGATCGAGACCCGACGACCGACGTGCTCCGGCAGGATGATGGCGTCCCGGACGTGCGTGCGCAGCACCTTGTCGGCGGGAGTCTCCCGCATGCGCTCGAGGAAGCGGGTCGTCTCGGTGTTGAACCCGCGGCGGATCGAGCGCCGGGCCCGCGCGTTCGCGATCTTGGCGAACTCCTCCAGCGTCAGCTTCTGGAGGTCGGGCAGCGTCAGGCCCCGATAGGTGAACTCGCGCTTACGTCGCGCCTCGACCTTCTTCGTGCGGCGTCCCTTCGGCATCACGCACCTCCGCGCTCGCGCTCGAGGCGGCGCTTCTTGCGGATGGATCGGGAGAATCGGCCGACTTTGGCGCCCGGCCACGTCCCGCTCGAGACGGTGCTGGGGCGGCCGACGTGCTGGTGCGCCCCGCCGCCGAACGGATGGTTGACCGGGTTCATCGCCACGCCGCGCACCTTGAACGGGGCCCGGGCCAGCGAACGAGCCCCCCAGACCTTCTTGCCCGCCTTGATGACGGGGCGCTCCAGACGCCCCCCGCCGCCCACCGCGCCGACCTCGGCCCGGCAGGTGTCGAGGAAGCGCTTGAACTGGCCCGAGGGGAGCTGGATCGTGACCTCGCCGGAGGCGTGCGCGGTGACCAAGGCGCTGGAACCCGCCGAGCGCACGAGTCGGCCACCGTCGAACGGCTTCACCTCGATGTTGGAGACGAGCGTCCCGTCCGGGATCTTTGAGAGCGGCAGGATCGCGCCGCGGTCGACCTTTCCCTCGTGGAAGGCCACGGTGTCTCCCGTGGCAATCCCCGCGGGCGCGAGGATGCGGACCGTCGTGCCGTCCGGAGCCGCCACGTCCGCGACGGGCGCGGTCCGTCCCGGCGCCTGGGCGATCGCCACGACCTTTCCATCCCCCACGACCGTCGGGGCGGGATGGTATACCGGACCGTGGTGGCGATGACTGGGAGAACGGTACGTCGGGGTGCCCGAACCGCGCCGCCGGGAAATGATGCGCTTGCCCATTAGAACACTCCCGCCCGGCTGCCGATGTCTTCTGCCGAGAACTCCTTCTCGAACCGGACCGTGGCGATCTTACCGACCCGGACGATCTTCGTGTTGACCTTGGCGACCCGACACTGGTACGTCGCCTCGACCGCCTTCTTGATCTCCGCCCGGGTGGCCCGGTGGTCGACGACGAACTCGAGCTTGTTGAGCCGCTCCATCTCGTCCATCGACTTCTCCGTCACGTAGGCGTGGAGAATGATGCGGTGGCGCAGTTCGGCCATCAGTGTCCCCCGGCCAACCGCGTCTGGAGCTGCAGGAGCGCCGCGTGGGAGAAGAGCGTGAGCCGTCCGGCGTCGCCCCCGGGGGCCAGGTCCTCGGTCGAGAGGCGCTGAGCCGAGACGACGTCGACCCCCGCCAGGTTCCGGAAGCCCCGCGCCCGGTCGGCCCGGCTGGTGACGACGAGGAGACTGCGAGGCACGCGACGGCCACGCCCCCGGCGTCGCGCGCGGCCGGCCGAGAGTCGCACCCCGTCCCGCGCGCGCTCGACATCGTTCCACAGTTCGAGCCGCTCGAGCAGGGCCCGCGCGTCCTTGGTGCTGGAGATCTCCTCGACGGGGTCGTCCAGGACGACGGGGAGGTGGAGCCCCTCCGGGACTTCGTGACCCCGCGCCCCGGCGAGCGTACGCTCGCGAGTGGCGGCGAGGGCCGCGGCGAAGGCCAGTCGGGCCTCCTTCCGATTGATCTTCTTCGCCCAGATCCGGTCCACCCGCGGAGGGTGGGCCTGACCGCCGCCGACGGTGTTCGGGGCTTGGGCACCTCGCATCGAATCCATCAGGCGCGGGGTTCGGGAGACTCCCTTCCCCTTCCCGGACCACTGGACCGAGTGGCGTCGGCCGCCGGTGAGCGACGTCCCGTACGGCTGGCGTCGATGCGATTGGGTCGCCACCACCGCCCGACGCACGAGGTCGGGACGGAGGGGACTCGAGAATTCCGCCGGGAGCGAGACCGTCGTCGTACGAGCCTCGCCGTCGACCCCCACCAGATGGACCCGATGGTGGACGGTCGCATGCTCCATCGGCGCGGCGCTGGGGGCCGTCGAGTCGGGCGTCATCAGGCCCCCTGCTTCGAGCGGGTGCTGAGGTAGCGGATATCGACCTTCTCCACGGCAACCACCCGGCTGCGGATCGGCGTTCGGAAGCGCAACAGGCGCTTCGCGGGACCGGGGACCGAGCCGTGGAGCAGAATACAGGAGGTCCGCACCTCGCCGTAGTGCGGGAAGCCCCCCGCCGGCGTCAGCAGGTCGGTACGCGGGTCCTTGACGACGCGCAGGACGCGCATGTTGAACTGAGTTCGGCGGTGGTAGCCTTGCTGGCCGGCCTGGGGAATGCGGTAGGAGACGAAGCTCGGGTTATGGGGCCCGAGAGTGCCGATCATGCGGCGGTGCTTCGAGTTCTTGCGAGGCTGGAGCTTCACGCCCCAGCGCTGGATGTGGCCCTGGAATCCAAATCCCTTGGTCACCCCGAGCACGTCGACGAACTCGCCCTCCTTCGCCAGCTGCTCGGCCGGCACTTCCTTCCCGAGCATGCTCAGGGCGTACGCACGTCGCTCCTCGAACTTCTCCCCGGCGACGCGGACTTCGAAGACCGAGGGGGTCTTCGAGCCGATGCCGGTGATCAGGTGAGGCTGGGTGTATACGATCAAACGTACCTCCTCGCCCACGACCGTCCCGAACTGGTCGAGTTTTTCCTTCGGGCTGGCCGGATGGGTCGGAAGGGCGCGCCCCAACTCTTCGATGGCGTCGCCTCCCCACACCTCTCCCACGACCCGCAGGCCGTAGGCCCCGCGGGCGTAGACCCGGGCGCCCGCGATTCGGAGCGGGGGCACCTCGACGACCGTGACCGGTACGGAGACCTCTTGCCCGGCCGTGGTCGACCGCTTCCGATAGTCGACCATGAAGGCGTGGGTCATCCCGACCTTGAAACCCGCGAACCCTTCCAGGGCCGGGGCCTTGCCGGCCGGGGACCAAGCCCGGATCCGCGGGACCGGCCGGACGGAGCGCGAGCGGGGAGAATAGGCGAGAGATCCTCGCCGTGGACGATGACGGGCCATGAGTCGATAGGGGGTCCTGCCTCCGGTGGGGACGGGGGAGAAAGGTACCCTATATAACGGCTCCTCGGAAATTGAGTTTTTCCTCGACAGCGGAGCCCCGGACCGCGCGTCGCCGACGCACGCCGGCCTGAACGCGCGC
>JASHXS010000190.1 GCA_030043405.1 Thermoplasmata archaeon
CGAGGCGACGACCGCGACGATCGGCTCCTCGGCGGCCTGACGGGCCCGGTCGAGCAGGTCCCCGACCTCTTCGGCCGGTACGGTCGGGAGGCGGGCGATCGCCTCTTCGACCACCACCCGAGGTTCCGCGACGTCCGTCCCGAACTCGGTCAGGCTGTCGAGCGACGTCTGGAGCGTGGCCAGGACCCCGGCGGTCCAGGAACGAAGCACTTCTCCGAGCTCCGCGACGGCCCGGTCGAGGGCCGGCACGGTCTCGGGCCACCGCTCGGGTCCGGCGCCCTGGTCGTTGCGGAGCGCCTCCTCCAGGCTGGCGCTCGACGCGCCATGCTCCTTGGCTTGGGCGAGCCGGGACTCGGCCTTCGCACGGGTCGTATCATGGAGTCGCTTGGCCTCCGGTAGGTCATCGCGGAGCACAGCGGCCGCCGCCGTCAGCGCCTCGGCCACCCTCCCCTCGCGGGCGGGCTGGAGGGCGCGGTCGATGGCCTCCTCGAACTCAGTCCGGCGGGCCGGGGAGACCCCCGCCCACTCCGCGACCGCGATCGCTCGATTTCGGGTGGTGGAGACGTTCTCGGTGCCCGTCCGCGAGAGGGCGTCCTCGATCCGAACGAGTCGGGCGACGGTGACCGACCAGTTCGCGTCGACGCTCGGATGCGCCAGCGCCTCGAGTTCGGCGCGCTGGTCCGCCGGCACGGCGATCCCAGCCTGTTCGAGGCGGGCCACCGCCTCGACGGTCTGTCGCCGTCGGTCCTCGATCGCCGCCGTGACCCGGCCCGCGATGTAATCGAGGAGCGACTTCGCCTGGACCTCGACGGTCTCCCAATCCGAACGGCGCGCCAGTTCCCGGAGCTGTTGGAGCCGCTCTGGGGCTTCCGGGATCTTGATCCCCAGGCGGTCCAGCTGGGCGACGCCGTCCTCGGCCTCGCGGAGGAGCGCCTCTCCGGATTGACGCTTCTTCTTGAGCGCCTCCGCCTTTTCCTGAAGAATCCGCGTCAGGCGGGAAGAGGGCATGCCCCCGACGCCCCCCGGACCGGACGTGCTACCCCCCTCCTACCCCCGCGACGTCGGGCACGAGGGCGCCGATGCACTGGGTACCGAAATCATGGTCGGTCCCCTTTATTAATGGCACGCGCGGACCGTCGAACCCGCTGACGGCGGCGCGGCATGCCCCTACGTCCGGGTGATCTTGCGCTTTCCCATCGCATCGAGGTACTGGACCTCGCCACCGGGAGCGACCTGCCCCTTCGTCTCCTCGTCGAGCGGTAGGCTGAACGTTTCGTACGATTCGAGGTCCATCAGCTGGACCTCGGTGTCGTTGAGCGAGAGGACCTGGGCCTGGCGCTTCCCGATCATCGGTACCTGGACCTTGTGCTTGACCGGGAAGACGACGCTGCGCTTCGACCCATCGAAGATCCCGACGGCGTCGATCCGGGCCTTGGCTTCGCCATGCTTGCCCGGTTTGGAGGTCTGGATGCTGAGGATGCGGCACGGTTCCTCGTCGATGAGCATGTACCGCCCCTCCTTCAGTTCGCGAACTTCCTGCTGCGTCCAGGCCATCGAGACGACCCTCGAGAGGGAACCCACCGTCCCCGCTTGATAAGAGTTGCTGGGCGAAGGTGGCCGGTCGAGGGCGCGCGCACGGTCAGAGGGTTTATTCCCGCCTCGCCGCCTCAGATAGTTCCGGCGTAGGCGGGACGATGGGTTCGCTGGCGGAGCTGTACCGGCCGGCCGCCATCGAAAAGGCCGCTCGGGCGCTCTGGAGCACCCGCGGATTCCCCCGGACGGACGGGGTCGTCGGCCGATCGACCGCGCCGCTCCTGCGCCAGTTCGAGGGCGCCTACGCGCCGGGCGACGCGCCGACCCTCGTGGCGTACCGGGCGGTGGCCGCGGACGTTGACGCGCGATACCTCGCCCTCTCGGGCCGGCGCGCGCTCGGGACGCTCCGCCGGGAGGTGGAGGCGGGCAGCGACGTGGTGGCACCGATCCTCCGGGGGCTCTCGGTGTGGACCGGGGGCGAGGAGGGCCAGCCGTTCGACGCCGGGGACCGTCGGGCCCGGATCGAGGCGATCTTGGGTCGGATGGCCGCCCGGGGTCTGGTCGTCACGCGGGACGCACCCCTGCGGGTGTGCCCGAACTGTGCGGCGCCGCGTAGTCCGGAACGCATCATCTACCAGCAGGAGGAAGGCGACACCTACCTCGTCCGCTTCGGGTTCGCGGATGGCGAGCGACGGGTCCAGGCGCTCGCCTGGGTAGATGCGCCGTGGCGTCTCCTGGGCGCCACCGCCCTCCTGCTCCACCCGGATATGCCCTACGTCATCGCCCGGTACCGCCGGAAGGGGGTCGATGAGCTCGTCCTCACCTCTCGTTCGTCCGTCGCGCGGCTGGCCCAGTGGCTGCCCGGCGCGGAGATCGAGGTCGTGGACGAGGGTCCCGGCTCCCGCTGGGTGGGCCGGCCGTACGAGTACCCGCTGCGATCGGAGTTCCCGATGGGTGCCGAGCTCACGCCGCCCAGCGGCACCCTGCAAGCGGTCGGAGATGTCGGCGACAGCGGGACCGGGATCGTTCCGCTCGTGCCCGGCCATGGAGGTACCGACGCCCAGATCGCCGAACGGATCGGGGCGACCGGCTGGCCGTTGGTCACGCCCCGCGGACAGCTCGCGACGACCCTGATGCACAAGTACGCCGGGCTCGACCTCCCGACCGCGAGCGAGTTCGTGCTCCGCGACCTCGCGGACAGCGGGGCGCTCTTCGCGCGTCTTCGGGTCCGACGGGGGGTGCCCCATTGCGCGATCTGCGGCACGCCGCTCGTGTGGGCCCCGGGCCGGGCCTGGTGTCTCGAGCCTTCTCGGCTGCCGCCCGAACGCGCGGCCACGTACCAGCGCCTCCTGCCCCGCGAACCGCCGATGGGCCAGATCGAGGTGGCGGCGTGGCCCGTGAGTGACTCCCTCCCGCAGCCACCGGGGCCGGGGAATGCCACACTCCTAGAATGTCCGGCGTGCGAGCGATTGCAACCACTCGGGGCGGAGACGACCTGCAGTTGCGGGGGCCATCGTCGGGCCGTCACGCGACGGCTGCTGCCCGCGATCCATGGGATCCTCGGGGCTTGGGCGCGCGTCGACCCCTTCCCGGCGGGCGACCTCGTCTGGTTGTACCTGAACGAACGTCGCCGAGCCCCTGCTCTCGCCCACCACCTGGCCGTGATGAGCGGCGTCAACGGGGCGCCCTTGGAGGTCGGGTTGACCCTCACTCCCGGCGGGGGCGAAGCCGACCTTTCGAAGCTCCTCGAGACCCACGGGGCCGACGCGGTCCGCCTCGCGCTCGTCCGGGGGGAAGGGGCGACCGCGACGGCCACCGCGCTGGCGGCCGCCTGCGCCCAGGAGGCGAGGCAGCTGGCCCAGTACTGGCAGTTCGCCCGGGGCGTGCTGCAACCGATCGAACCGGCGCTCCTCCCCGTGTTCCTCGCCCCGATCGCCGGGTTCCTGACGGAGCTCGAGCCGGAGGACCGGGCCATCCTGGCCCGGTGGGAACGGGTGCGGGTGGCCGCCCTCGCCGATTACGATGCCCAGGCTCCCAGTCGGGCGTACCGCCGACTGGCCCGATTCCTCTCGAATGACCTGCCGCGATATCGGGCCCTGGTCGCCCCTCGGCTCGACCCATCCGTCGCCCTCGCGGGACGACGGGCCGCCCTCCGGACGCTCCACCACGTCCTGCGCACCTCCGCCGTCCTGCTCGCCCCGGTGGCGCCCCACACGGCCGAACTGGTCTATGACGCCACCACGACGCTCGGTACGAGTGTCTTCGAGGCGACCGTCGAGCCGGTCGACGCCAACCTGATCGACGAGGAGCTGGTGGCGTCGTGGGACCGTTGGCTTTC
>JASHXS010000191.1 GCA_030043405.1 Thermoplasmata archaeon
CTCCGGAACGCATCGTCATCGAGGGGAACGACTCCAAGACGATCATCGTCGGCAGCGGCAAGAAGGCCCTCCTGGTGGCCGTCGTCGATCGGACGGCCGACACCCCGAAGGTCATCGAGGAGGTCGGCAAGGTGGCCGAGCTCCTCAAGGCCAACTAGCGGCCCGGCACGTCCGACGGCCCGCGTTCATCCCGGGCGCCCGCCATCCGTTGCTGGGCCCGCGGCGTCCGATCGAGGCGGCGCCCGCCGCCGGTCACCACCCGGAACGTGTACCCCGCCATCGCGGCGCTGAACCGTGCCCAGGCGATCGGCGTACGCTGCCCCTTGAGCAGCCGCCGGATCCGGTAGCGCCCCCACAGATTCCCCTGCTTCTCGGTCAGCTGCTTACGCCCGTAGCCGTTCCAGAACGCCTGGTAGAGGAACCGGATGAACGTCGTCCGGACGTGATGGTAGACGAGGGCGGTAGGCTCGTAGCGGATGGACGCCCCGCCCTCCACGGCCCGGAGGTTCAGGTCGATGTCCTCCGCCGTGACGAAGCGGGGGTCGAACCCGCCCAGCTGTTGGAAGAGGTCGCGCCGGTAGGCCAGGTTGCAGGACGGGTACGTCACGTCGTAGCCGCTCTCGAAGAGTTCCACCCGCTCCAGCTGGCCGTACTTGGGTTTGCCGACCACGACCGTCCGCCCGGCCACGACCGGCGCGGTCGCGAGGGCCCGGCGGACTACCTCGAGCCACTGCGAGTCCGCGAAGCAATCGCCGTCGATGAACGCGACATAGCGGCCGCGGGCGGCGTCCACCCCGATGTTCCGGCCCACTCCACGGGAACCGGGTCGTTCGATCACCCGGAGGATGGTCGGGTGCTGACGCGCGAACTCTTCCGCGATCGCCAGCGTCCGGTCCCGGCTGGCCGCATCGACGAGGACGACCTCGAAGGGAGCCTCCTGGCGGAGCAGGCTCTCGAGGAGCTGCCCGACGTGGGCCTCCTCGTTCTTGACGGTGATGACGACCGAAACTAGCGGTGGGGAGGGCTCACTTCCCAATGTCCATCACGACGACATCCTTCACCGCGCGCATGCTCTTGAAGGGGAGCACGAGGCGGCCCGACGCGTCGCTCTGGAAGAGGCGCTGCTCGACATCCTCACTCGGCGTGACGAGGACGTGGGCGATCCCTCCGGTCATGGTGTCGACGACGAAGTTGTCGATGAGGCCCAAGATCTGGCCGTCGTTCGTCATCACGGTTTTTCCACGGAGCTCGGTAAGGAACTTGCGCATGGGGGAAGGCCTCGCGCGAGGATGGCGGAGAGGCCTATTTAATCGTTGACGGCGATGGGAAGCGTTCCTCGCCGGTAAACGCGCCCCGCCGACGTTTCGCCACGGCGGCCGGCGCTCCGCGCCCCCAATGCTTATATCGCGCACCCGGGTCGGAGGCGACCCCCCTATGGCCCGTTCTCACGTCAAGGGAAACCCGGAGCTCCTCCGGGTCATCCGCGCGCTCCGCAGCGCGGCGCGCGCCCGCCATGTGGCCCTGTGGGGATCGGTGGCCGACGGGCTGGAACGCGCCCGCCACCCGTCCCGACCGGTCAGCGTGGGCCATCTGGACCGCGTTGCCCACGCCGAGGAGACGGTCGTGGTCCCGGGGAAGGTACTCTCCGATGGCTCCTTGTCCAAGCGCCTGACAGTGGCGGCTTTCGCCTACTCGGCCGAGGCCCGTGCCAAGATCCACGCCGCGGGCGGCACGGCTCTCTCGCTGGATGAACTCCTCAAGTCGAAGCCGGACGGCACGGGGGTGCGGCTCGTTGGCTGAGACACGCAAGAAGCCGACCGTCGTCGACGCGAGCGGGCTGGTCTTGGGCCGGGCCGCGAGCGTGATCGCCAAGCGGCTCCTCCAGGGCGAATCCATTGTCGTCATCAACGCCGAACAGGCGGTGGTCACGGGCTCACGCGCCCAGGTCCTCTCCTTTTACACCGCGGCTCGGGCCCGAGGTTCGGTCCGAAGCGGCCCCCACTTCCCCCGCTACCCGGATCGCATCTTCCGGCGCACGGTCCGCGGGATGGTCCCGCACCTGAAGACCCGCGGGAAGGAGGCGATGGACCGACTCGAAGTGCACATCGGGACTCCCGCCGACATGAAGGGCGTCACGGGAGAGACCTTGGCGGTCGCCCGCGCCCAACCCGCCCTCCGCGCCCCGCTCACGCTCGCCGAGATCACCCGACTCCTGGGGGCCCACGTATGAAGGCGCCCCAGATCGTCCTCACGACCGGCAAGCGGAAGACCGCGGTGGCGCGGGCCACGGTGCGGAAGGGCATCGGGACCGTGCGGGTCAACGACCGACCCCTCGAGCTGGTCGAGCCCGAACTGGTGCGCCAGAAGATCCAGGAGCCGCTCCTGATGGTCGGCGACCGCACCAAGACGCTCGACATCACGGTCAGCATTCGCGGCGGAGGGATCGTGGGCCAAGCCTCGGCCGCCCGCACGGCGGTCGCACGGGGCCTTCTGACCTGGCTCAAGGACGACTCGCTCCGCGACATGTTCCGCCACTACGACCGTTCCCTCATCGTGAACGACCCGCGACGCAAACTGCCGAAGCGCCCCGGTGGACGCGGGGCCCGCAAGCGGCGGCAGAAGTCGTACCGCTGAGGAAGAGGCACCCGCTATGACGATGATGGTACCGGTCCGCTGTTTCACCTGCGGCGCGGTCATCGGCCAGCATTGGGACGAGTACCGCGAACGGACGGCGCGCGGCGAGAATGCGGGCCTCGTGCTGGACGCCCTGGGCCTGCAGCGCTACTGCTGCCGTCGGATGCTGCTGACCCACGTCGATCTGTTGGACGAAGTCGGCCCGTACGGCTGACGCCCCTTCCTACCGGCCCCTAGCCAGGGCATTCGTGGCGCGCGTCTCTTGAGACGCTCGGTCAGAAAGAGGAAGGAAAGGGTTCGCCCGAGGACGCGACCTACCTACTTGTCGTCGTCCTCGTCGTCGTCATCCTTGGTGTCGCGCGACGGCTTGCTGGGGCGGCCCGGCCGGCTCGGCGGGGCGTTCGCCTTGCGGCGCGAGCGGCGCCAGAAGAACACGATCAGCACGATGACAACGATGACCCCCGCCGCGATCCCACCGTAGATGAGCGCCTGGGTGGTCGGGTTGGGGTTCACCGTGATCGTCTGCGTCGCGAGGTTCGTGCCGGAGACGTAGTTACCGACCCACTCGTTCTTCGCGGTCGCGTTGGCGTACAGCAGGTAGTTCCCGCTCGTACTCGGCGTCCACGTGATCTCGGCCCGCACGGTCTGGTTGTACTTCAGCGAGGGCACGATCCCCGACGCGAACGAGGTCGAGTTGACGACCCCGCCCGAGTACGTGTAGAACGTGACGGTCCCACCGATGTACGTCCGGCTGCCGGTCCCGCTCGGGGACAACAGGTACCAGGTGACCGTGACGTTCGTCGCCACGGCCTTCGTGCCGCCGCCCACCGTAACGTTCACCCACAGCGTCGCGGCACTCCCGGCCGTGTACGTGGTCGGAGCGGTCAGGTTCACCGCCGCGAGGATGACGTTGTACGACGAATTCACTGCCACGGTCAGCGACGACACGGTGTAGGCGGTGTTCTTCGCCGCGTCCCAGACCGTGAGGTTGAACTTGTAGGTGGTGTTCTCGGGCGCCAGCCACACCGCCGGCAGGCTACCGCCGGGCCGCAGCACCGTCGTGTTGATGCCGATGTGGATCGACGTGTTGGCCGACGTGGTGATCAGCCAGTAGTACCGCGAGATCGACCCGTTGTGGGGGTCGGTCGTGTTCGTCGCGTTCATGACGATCTTCGCGGTCCCGTTCTGAGCGACCTGGATGCCGCCCCCGGAGATGACCTTCCCGGCGGAGTTCTGCAACACGAAGGCCGGGGTCGGGGGTTCGGTGTCGTTGACGACGAACTTGAAGGTCGTCGACGCGAACTGACCCGTGCCCGACCAGACGGTCAGGGTCAGGTTGTATACCCAGCCCTTGAACACCAGCGGCACGCCCAGGATGGTCGCGTTGGTGTAGTAGGTCCCCGCGCCGAAGAACTGCTGGGTCAGGTTCCCGAGCGGGTTCGCGCGGGCGCTCGCGGTCAGGTTGATCGACGCCGGCTTGTACCCCTTCGCCGAGAACGTCCAGACGCTGGCCGCGATGACGTTCTGCACAGGGGCGGTCGGCGAGATCGTCGCGGTGCTCGCGGACGCATTGAGCTGGAGGACCGTCGACCAGTTGAACTGGGCGAAGCCCGCCGAGTTGTACTGACCGGCCGACCAATTCCCACTGATGTTCGCCTTGACCGTACCTTGCGCGGCCCAGATGTAGAACGTCGTCTCGTTGGTGAGACCGCTCGAGCTCGTGACGTTCAGGGTACCGGCGTACGCGGTGCTGCCACTGGCAGTGGTGAACGTGTGGTTGGTGGTCGCCGTCTTGCTCGTGACCGTTGGCGTGCCGTCCCCGAACGTCCAGACGAACTTGGTGCCGTTCTGTCCCGCGGGGTACGTCGAGTTCAGGGCGCTGAAGGTCACGTTCTGGCCGACGCCGACGATCGCCGTGTAATAGTTGTGGGTGCTGTTGAGGATGTTCCGGGTCGAGAAGGCGAAGTTCGAGACCGACACATTGACGTTCGCCGTGAGGTTCGCCGCGCGCACGATCGAGAAGCTCGCCGAGCCGGACGGGTTGGACGAGGTCGTGGACGCGAGAGTGAACGACGTCCACGTGTCATCGATCCCCCTCGGGACGAGGGTCGTCTGGGCCGGCGCGCTCGTGCTGGCCGCCAGCACGTAGTCCGTGGGCAGCACGAAGGTGTAGTTGAACACCTCCGAGGGCGAGCTGGGGTGGCGGAAGTTGAACGCGAGCGTATAGGCGCTCGAGTTCCGCGCCAGGGTCCCGTTCAGCGTGTAGGTGGACTGCCAGGAGTACGTCAGCCCGCCGGGAGTGGACAGGCCGCACGACGCCACGTTGCACGCCGAGGTGAAGCTCGTCAGCTTGGGGAAGACGGTCGAGTTCAGGAAGGCTGTGCCGTTGATGGTCAGGCCCGCCTGCACCGCGGGGAAGAATGGCCCCGTGGCGTTCAACCAGCTCTGCAGCGAGGCGTTGTCCGAGTCCGGGAAGCTGAGGGAGTTCGTCCAGTAGAGGCCGAGCTGCGCCCAGAGCTGCCGAAGGCTCGAGTTCCCGACCGCCGGGAAGTCGGAGTTGTTGCCCAACGCCACGTTCGTAGTGACCGTGGTCGAGCCGCGCCCGGTGGTGGGCGAGAAGGTCGAGAGGTTGATCGTGGTGTTGTACTCGCCGATGGTGCCGGGTGTCGCCGGCGCGACCGTCACGTTGCGTGTGTACGGTCCCACGGCCGAGATCGTCAGGGGGTACCACGTGGTCGTGTAGCCGCTGGTCGCCACGATCACGTCGAAGGTACCGGGGTACGCGCCGATCGAGTAGAATCCGGTGTCCGTCGGGGACGTGAAGATCGCCCCGGTCGACGTGTCGTAGAGCGTCACGTTCCCGACGCCGATCACCGAGGCACCCGACGCCGTGCGGACCCGTCCCGTGACCAGGTAGTTCTGGACCACGGGGTTCACCGGGGCGGGCGTGCGCGAGTTGATCGTCACCGGGGTGATGTTGTACGTCGTCACGGCGCCCGGGTCGACCGAGCGCAGCAGCCAGCTCCCGAAGGGGGCCTTGATCGAGTAATTACCGGTTCCGGAGGTGATGTTGCTCACCAGGACCACGGTGTTGTAGGACGGATCCAACAGCTGCACCTGGCCGCCCGCGACCGCGCCGCCCGACGCCGTGACCGTCCCGGTCAGGGTCGCCCGGTAGTCATCGACGGAGACGTTCCCGAGCGTGGGGCCCGGGTAGGAGGTCGTGGTCAGCAGGCTGTTGTTGAAGTAGTAGTACTGGGGGCCCGTGTTGCGAGGCAGCACCGCGATCGGGGTGCTCAGGCCCTTGACGGTCAGATTGGTCTGGACCGGCACATAGACGCCCCACCAGCCGGGTTGGAG
>JASHXS010000192.1 GCA_030043405.1 Thermoplasmata archaeon
GGGGTCACGCTCGAACGAGGAGGGGACACTATTTCAGTTGGGCGCCCCTCGGCGAGAGCGCTCCGGCACGCTGTGGCACGCGCTGGGGGGCCGGCGGAGCGTCGCCCCCGGAATCTACCGAACTTTCCGAGGGAAGACCTTGAGCGGGTTCTCTTCCAGAATCTGTCGCTGCTGGTCGGCGGACAACCCGAGACCCCGGAACGCCTCAACGTTCGCCCGGATGTCTTTCACGCCCGGTCCGGGCCAGTCCGTCCCGAACAGGGCCTTGTCGGTCCACCGGGGGAGCGTCGGGAAGTATTCGAGCAGCCGCGGCGGCGGGATCCCCGAAAGGTCAAGCCAGACGTTCGGGAATCGGCGGGCGAGGAAGACGGCCGTCTCCATCCAGATCGGTCGGCCGCCGTGGGCAAGCACGATCGTCAGCTCGGGGAAATCCACCGCGACGTCGTCGAGCGGGAGGGGGTCCGCGAACCGATTCCGGGCGCGCGGGAACACCGAGGTACCGGTGTGGAAGATCACCGGCAGCTGGTGTCGACTGCAGGCCTCGTAGATCTCCCGCAGTTGCGGCCAGGTGCCGTCCACGTACCCGTTGGCCGGGAACAACTGGTGTGGGGGGTGGAGCTTGATCGCCCGCACTCCCAGGTCCTCGGCGAGATGGCGGATCTCGTCGGCCGGGTGGGGATGGTCAGGCCGGAGCCCCCCCACCGCGATCAGTCGCTCCGGCGCCGCGCGGCAGTACTCGCTCACGAAGTCGTTTGCCTTCTCCGTGTATCCGATCACGTCCGGCGCCACGTAGTTGATCAGGGCGGCTCGCTCGACCTGGCACTGGTCGAGGTATTCCAAGAAGGCGGTGGGGTCCCGCAGGAAGCGGGCGGCCGTCGCCTCGGTGTACCCGAGCAGCCGGACCGCCTCGGGTCGCATCTCCCAGATCGGGTTGATGTGGACGTGGCAGTCAGTGATGCCCATCGGGCGAGCCCACCCGGGCGCCCGATATAAGGCCCGGCGGAAAACGTCTCGAGAGGTGGGCTTAAGTGCGCATTCCCGCCTCCGACCCCCGATGGCCGCGAGCGCTCCGGTCCGCGTGATGCCGAAGCTGCTGAAAGCGACGTACCTGGCCGACCAGGAGTACCTCCTCGAGGAGACCCGGGCGACGAAGCTGTTCTATTTCCCGGGACCCGTGGTGTGGACCTTGTTCTTCGGAGCCTTGGCGATCCTCTTCCGAGGCTCGCTCCTGGGACTCCAGACGCCGCTGACCTCGCCCCACTTCGGCCTCCCGACGAACGTCTGGCACTACATCGGGGACTTCTTCGGCCTCCTTGCGATCCTGGGCCTGCTCTGGATCGTGGCCCGATACTTCCGGTGGCGCTCCACCGTCTATGCGGTCACGTCCCGTCGGGTCATCGTCCAGCGCGGCATCCTGGGACGCGATTTCGATGAGATCCCGGTCACCCAGGTGCGGGGCGTGGACGTCCACATGTCCTTCGGCCAGCGCATCCTCGGGTACGGCACCGTTCGGGTCAGTTCGGAAGGGGGGACCCGACTGGGGAACGAGGACTGGAAAGGGATCCCTCGCCCGTTCAAGTTCCAGAAGGTCATCGAGAACGCGACCCAGAACGTCTACCAGCCCGTCGTTCCCGCGGGCGGCGTCGCTCCGCCTCACTGAGTCGCGGCGCCCGTTCCTCCCCAGGCCTCGGGTCCCGTCGCCCGACGCATCGTTAAATCCGCCTCCCGACCTCTCGGCCGACCATCATGGCTGACGACTTCGACGTGATCGTCGTGGGCGCCGGCATGGCCGGTTCGTCGGCCGCGATTCGACTGGCCCAGGGTGGGGCGAACGTGCTCCTGCTGGAGCGAGGCAGCGAGGCCGGTGCGAAGAACCTCTCGGGCGGGGTGCTGTGGGGCCACGACCTCGACCGGATCCTGCCCGGCTGGGCGAACGAGATGCCCGTCGAGCGGCACCTGGTGCGGAAGCGATTCGGCTTCCTGTCGCCCGAGAGCGCCGTCTCCTTCGACATGGACGACGGGGCCTGGCGCCGGCCCCCGTACGTCGCCCACACGGTCCTCCGCGCTCGGACCGATGCGTGGCTCGCCAAGAAGGCCGAGGAAGCGGGGGCGACGGTGGTCACGTCGGTCCCGGTCGACCGGCTGAATTGGGAGGGTTCGAAGGTCCACGGCGTGGTCCAGGGCGGCGAGACCATGACCGCCCCGGTGACGATCATCGCGGACGGGGCGAACTCGCGGGTCACGCTGGGGACCCCCATCCGTCCAAGTCCGCGCCTGAGCGGAGAAGCGACGGAGCTCGGGATCAAGGAGGTCTACAAGCTCGATGCGAGCCGCCTCGAGGATCGGTTCTCGGTCGGCCCGGGCGAGGGCCACGCCGAGGAGTGGGTCGCCGGGATGTTCCCGCCGGGCGTGATGGGCGGCGGATTCCTGTACACGAACGCCGACACCCTCTCCGTCGGGCTCATCCTCAACGTTCAGTCGCTGTTCGGCCGGAAGGTCGCCTCGCACGACCTCATCGAGCAGTTCCGCTCGCACCCGGCGATCGCGAGCCGCCTCCGCGACGCCGAACTCGTCGAGTACGGGGCGAAGCTGATCAGCTCGGGGTGGGCCAGCCGGCCGGCGTCCTTCTACGGGGAGGGCTGGATGGTCGTGGGGGATGCCGCCGGGTTCGTCTTCTCGAACGGGATCGTCATCCAGGGCATGAACTACGCCGTGCGGAGCGGGCTCGAGGCCGCCGAGACGGCGCTCGCCGCCCGCGCGGCGAAGGAAGCCTCCGCGGCCCGGCTGGCCGACTACGAGCGCCGGTTGGAACGGGTCGGGATTCTCGGCGACTTCCGGGACTTCGAGTCGATGGACCGGGTGAAGTGGAACCCACGGTTCTACACGGCCTATCCGAAGTTCGCGACCGCCCTCTTCCACGGGATGATGACGGAGACCGGGGCGCCGAAGGAGCACCTGCGTCGGATGCTCCGCCGGGCCCAGAAGGCCGCCGGGCTGTCCGTCCTGACCTTGGCGAAGGATGGGCTCGACGTCGTGCGGGACCTCTGATGACGACGCCCCGCCGGGCGAGGTCCGCCCGCCGGGCGCGCCTGCGGCCCGCCACCCTGCGCGACCTCGAAACGCTGGTCGACCACCGGCTCGCGATGTGGCGCGACATCGGGAACCGGACCGAACGCGCCCTGCGGGAACATGCACCGCATTACCGGTCGTGGTTGCGACAGCGATTGCGAACCGGCGAGGTCGAGGTCGTCATCGCCGAGACGGGCGGGGTCCCGGTCGCGTCGGGCGCCCTCTGGTGGATGCCCGAACAGCCGCGCCCCGGCCTCGCTGGGGAGCGTCGGCCGTACATCCTCTCGATGTACACGCACCCCGCGCATCGAGGGCGGGGGTTGGCCAGTGCCATCGTCGTAGACCTGGTCCGGCGCGCCCGGCGCGGGGGTGCGAGCCGGGTAACCTTGCACGCCTCCACCCAGGGCCGGTCCGTCTACGCGCGCCTCGGGTTCGAGGACTCCAACGAGATGCGGAAACAACTCTCGCCCAAGGGGTATCGACGCGGGACGGGACCGGCGGCTAGGCCGACCGCACCCGCCGAATCTCGGCCGTCAACGCCGGCACGATCTGGAAGAGGTCCCCCACGATCCCGTAGTCGGCCACTCGGAAGATCGGCGCGCTCGCGTCCGAGTTGATCGCCACGATCACGCGGGAACTTACCATCCCCACGAGGTGCTGGATCGCGCCGGAGATCCCGACCGCGATGTAGAGCTGGGGAGACACCGACCGGCCGGTCTGCCCGACCTGGAACGAGCCCGGTCTCCACCCGGCATCGGTCACCGCCCTCGAGGCCCCCACGGCCGCGCCCAGCGCCGCCGCCAGCTCTTCGACGAGATGGAAATTCTCGGCCGTGCGCACGCCCCGACCCCCCGACACGACTATGGAGGCATCTCCAAGAGAGGGACCAAGGCCGGCGGCCGTCGCCTCAACGCCGGTCCGCTTCGGTCCGAGGAGCGGCGCGGGGTCTTCGGGCCGGGCGAGGGGCTCGACCGTGGGGCTCGCGGGGGCCGAGGGGGGCGGGGGAAACGCGTGGGGGCGCACCGAGAGGACCCGTCGGGGCCCCGCCAGCGTGCGGGTCTCCGTGGCGCGACCGCCGAAGACGGGACGACGGATTCGCAGCGCTCCGTCGGCCGGTGTCACTTCCGTCACCCCGTTCGCCGCCGAGGCCTTCCATTTCACAGCCAGGCGCGCCACCAGATCACGCCCGTAGGTCGTGCCTCCGATGAGGATCGTATCCGCCCCGACCCGATCCGCGGCCGCGGCCACCGAAGCGGCGCCGGCGCAGGGCGGCGCGCCCTCGAGGGACGGGTCGTCGGCGACGAGGACGCGGGCGAGCCCGTACTGGCCAAGGTCGGAGGCCGACTCCCGCGCGCCCGGACCCGCGGCGAACCCGACGACCGCGGCGGTCGTGCCGGCGAGGGAGATGCCTACGGCGATGGCGTCCAGGCTCGCCGCGGCGAGCCGGCCCCCCGTGCGCTCGGCGACCACCAACACGGTCATGGCAACACCTTGGCTTCCTCGCGCAGGATCCGTACGAGCTTCTGCGCGGCTTCTTCGGGCGTCTTGTATTCGATCAGCTTCGCCCCAGTACGGGGCGCGGGAAGTTCGAACTTCTCGGGCTGGCCCGCGCCGGGCGGGACGGACGGATCCGCATGGACCTTCGCGACCGTCGCCTTTCGGGATTTGAGGATGTTCGGCAGCTTCGCGGTCCGCGGGTCGTTCCACGCCTGTTGGAGGCCGACCACGAGCGGCGCGGGGGCCTCCCACCGCTCCGCCCCCGCTTCCGTCGCGCGCTGGAAGCGGAACCGGCTCGTGCCCGCGTCCCAGCGCAGGTCGGTCACGTAGTTGAGGTCCGGTAGTCCGAGGTGTTCGCCCAGCGCACCGGAGAACAGTCCGGACTCGTCGTCGCCCCCCTGCTTCCCGCACAGCAGCAGGTCCGGGAGCGGCGAGCGGACGACCGCCGCGATGGCTCCCGCCGCCCGGATGGAGTCGGCTGCGAACTCGGCCGGGGCCTCGACCCAGGTCGCTCGATCGCACCCGAGCGCGAGCGACGCTCGAAGCACTTCTTCGGTACGGGGGGCCGGACCGCAGGCGACGACATGGACGGTCGACCCGGCGACGGCCTCCTTCAGCAGGAGGGCCTGCTCGACCGCCGACTCGTCGTAGCCGGCCAGGACGAACTTGACGCCGTCCGCATCGAGCGTCTGGCCGTTCGGGGCGACGCGCAACCGGGTCTCCGCCTCCGGGACCGGCCGCACGCAGACGACGATCTCCACGGAGGAACCTGCGGACTACGCGTAGGCGCGAAGCAGTTCCCGGGCCATCACCGAGCGCTGGATCTCGTTGGCGCCCTCATAGATCTGTGTGAGCTTGGCATCGCGCAGGAGCTTCTCGACCGGATACTCCTTCATGTAGCCATATCCGCCGAACGTCTGGATCGCCTCGTCCGCCACCTGGAGCGCGGAGTCCGAGGCGAAGCACTTCGCGATCGAGGACTCGAGCGTCCCTCGTTGTCCCCGGTCGATCGCCCAGGCCGCGTGCCAGGTCAGCAGACGGGCCGCGTGGACCGCCTGCACCATGTTGGCGAGCCTGATCTGGATCGCCTGGTGCTCGGAGATCGGCTTCCCGAACGAATGGCGCTTGAGCGAGTACGCCGCGGCGTGGTCGAGCGCGGCCTGCGCAATCCCGGTCGCCAGGGCGCCGATGGGCGTCCGCGTCTGGTCCAGGGTCCGCATCGCCAGGGCGAACCCTTCACCGTCCGCCCCGAGTCGGTCGCGGACGGGGACTCGCACGTCCTCGAATCGGACGGTGCTGGTCGAGGAGGCGCGATGGCCCATCTTCTCCTCGTCCTTCCCCGGGGTGACGCCGGGCGTGCTCCGCGGCACCACGAACGCGGTGATCCCCCGGTGTCGCAACGAAGGATCGACCGTGGCGAAGACGGTGTAGAGCGACGCGTGCGGGGCGTTGGTGATGAAGCACTTCTCCCCGTTGAGGACGTACTGGTCCCCTTCGCGACGGGCGAGCGTGCGAAGCGCCCCGGCGTCGCTGCCGCCTGACGGCTCGGTCAGGCAGAAGGACGCAAACTGGTACTGCGCGCAGAAGGGCTTCAGGAATCGTTCCTTCTGCTCGGGGCTCCCGCCGAGGATGATCGGTTCGAGGGCCAGGCAGTTGGCGATCACGGACGTCGTCATGCCGCCGCACGCGTAGGCGAGCTCCTCGACGATGAGGCACTGTTCGAACAGCGCCAGCCCGCTCCCGCCGTACTCCGCGGGTACGTTGAGGTTCATCAGCCCGAGGTCGTACGCCTTCCGGTAGATCTCGTCGGGGAACCGAGCCGCCCGGTCGCACTCCGCCGCGTGCGGTGCCATCTCCGTTCGAGCGAATTTCCGGGCCAGGTCCCGGAGGCTTTCCTGCTCCGGTGTGAGGGAGAAATCGGGCATCGTGGGCCGAACCGCCATACCACCGGGACCCGCTATATCACGGCTTGGGTCGCGGGGGACATGACCCGCACCGGGAACTCCATGGGGAGTCGCCGGCCGGGTCGTACCCTCACGGTCGGCCGACTGGCCCGGATCGACCGGGACCGTCCGCGTCGCGTCGGAGTTCCCGAGGTGATCCTGGGCGAGGGGAAGCAGGTCGGACACCTGCTCCAGATCCTCCGTCGGCTCCATGCCGCGGGAACGGGGGCCCTCGTCTCCCGCCCCACTGCAACGCAGCAACGAGCGATGGCGTCGGCCGCCCGGTCCAGCCTCCCGCTCCGCTCGTTGGCGGCCGGTCGGGTCTGGCGTCTGGAGGGCCCCCTCGGGGCCCAGTACCGGCCCGGCAAGGTGGCGGTCGTGACCGCGGGCACGAGCGACATCCCCCTCGCCGACGAAGCGGTCGCGATCCTCACCGAGCTCGGGGTGGGTGTGGGGGTCGTCCACGATGTCGGGGTCGCAGGTCTCCACCGGTTGCTGACCGCACTCCGGAAGCTGGAGCGCCACCGCCCGGAGCTCTACTTGGTGTTCGCCGGCCGGGAGGGCGCCCTCCCGACGGTCGTAGCAGGGCTGGTCCACGCCCCGGTCGTGGGCGTCCCGACCTCGGTGGGGTATGGGCGGGGAGGACGGGGCGAGGCGGCCCTCAACGCCATGCTGCAGTCGTGTGCCCCGCTCGCCGTGGTGAACATCGACGCGGCCGTGCCCGCCGCCCTGTTCGCGGCCCAGCGATTTGCCGTCCCGCTCCCACGACCCCGCGCTCGTCGGTCGGGCTCGCGTCGATGAGCGGCGATCCCGGGGATCCGGGCTGGCCGGACTTGGAGGCCCGACGGGCCGGTTTCGAGCGCATGTATCGGACCCAGCCGGAGCGGTTCGGCGGGCCGGCGAGCCGATTCTGCGAGTGGGCCCTCCCGGTCCTGTCGGAGCTCGTGCCCTCCGGGCGGCTGCTCGAGCTGGGGTCCGGCCCGGGTCGCGACGCCCGACGTCTGGCCCGGGCCGGCTATGAGGTCCGCGCCACGGACTACGCCCGGGCCGCGATCGAACGAGCTCAGGCGGACCCGGCGACTCCGCCCAACCTGCGGTTCGAGGCGGTCGACGCCGTCGCCGCCGTCCGGGGGGAGGACGACAGCTCGCTGGATGTCGTCTATGCCCATGCCCTCTACATGATGCTCCCGGACTCCGAGCTCTCGGCCGTCCTCCGGGAGACGCATCGGGCGCTCCGACCCGGGGGTCTGCACCTCTTCGGGGTCCGGTCGGTGACGGACCCCCAGGCCTCCCTGGGCGAGGAAGTCGCCCCCGACGTCCGGCGCCGTACGGACCCGCCCGCGGGCGCGGTGATCGCCGCGCCCTACCGTTACTTCCGGCCGGAGACCATCGATCGGCTGACCGCCCAGGGGTTCGAACGGGCCCGGACGGATTTCCGGTCGGACCTCCACTTCTGGTTCATCGCCGACCGGCGCCCCTGACGGGGGCGCCCCGTCGGGCCTCCGGAAGGCCTTTTCTGGGGTTTGGTGCCTCGGCCCTTCGTGCCCCCACGCCCGATGCTCTCCGAAGCCGAGGAGGAACAGGAAGCCGCGACCCGGACCCGGCTCCGGGAGCTCGAGTCAAAGTTCCACTCCCTGGAGACTCGCCGACGGACCCTCATCGAGGAGATGCGTCGGCTATCGGCCGAGCAGAAGGCACTGTACGACCGCCGACAGGCTCCCCAGGCCGAGGTCGAGAAGCTGTACAACGAGCACGGGGAGCTAGGTCACCAACTCTCGACCACCCGGCGTTCGCTCGAGGCGGCCCGGCGCCACCTCGAGGCCGCGATCGGGGGGATGCGCGAGCTTCGGTCCACCTTCCCACCCGCGGACCGCCTGCGCCCCGCCCAGCTCAAGAAGGAGATCGCCGAACTGGAGCACCGCCAGCAGACCTCCGCGCTGACCTTGGATGAAGAGAACGCCCTCATCGGTCGCCTGCGGGACCGGTCGAAGATGCTGAAGGAGGCGGAGGCCCGAACCGCCGTGGTCGCGGAGCACGAGCGGCTCCGAAAAGAGGCCGAGGAACGAGTCACCGCGTGCCGGGCGGAGGTGGAACGCCTGGTCCAGGAGCTGAACCGACTCCGGTACGAACGCGACGCCAAGATGGGTGCCGTTCGCTCGAAGCTCGTGGACGCCGGCAGCGTGGTCGCCGAGCTGCGAGCCAAGGGCAAGGCCCGAGCCGAGGTCATGGACCAGATCGACGCCCTCGGCCAGCAGATGGCCGGGGTCGATCGTGAGGCCGACCAGCTGATCGGGGAGTCCCGGGCCCGCCGCGACGAGGCGCGCAAGACCCTGCGGGCGTACTCGCGCGGGGCGCACCGGACGACCGAGGACCTGATCGCGTCCACGGCCGAGGCGAACCTCGAGGCCCTGCTCAAGCGCGGAAAGGTCACGCTCGGCGGATAGTCCCGACGGCGCCGCTCAGCTCGAAACGATCTGGACGACCGTCACCCGGAACGTCAGGCTCTGCCCGACGACCTCCGAGTTCCAGCTGATCGTGTAGGTGCTGTTGGCGAGGTTGACGCCGACGATGAGGAAGTGGCTCGTGGGCTCGCCCCCGCCGCAGGCGCGGCTGGCCGAGAAGGTGCCCAGGAGGTTCCCGTAGTTGCTCGGCGTGATGTCGTTGTAGAGGCTGATCGTGGTGGCGTTCACGCCGGTGACGGTCGCGTTCCACCCGGTCAGATGGGCCACGAAACCGATCGTGGGCAGGCTCTCGACGCTGACGTCCGTGGCGTTGACGGAAAAGACGACGTCGGTCCACCCGTACGTCGGGTCGGCGAAGGTGACCCCCGGGGTCGCGAAGACGCCCGGATACTGCGCGGTGAAGTTCCCGGTGGATACGACCTGCAGCACGGGGACCGTGAAGTTGAGCGGGAGGGTCGCCTCGCAGCTCGGGTTCAGGGGGCCGTAGGCGAGGCTCACGGGCATGGTGATGTAACGGGTCTGGTTGACGACCATGCCGATCATCCCTTGCCAGAAGCCGGGGACGACGCCCGAGAACGTCTGGTTGTTGACCGTGTACTGGCCGCTGTACGACCCGACGTAGACGCCCAGGGGGTTGTAGTTACTCGCCGACCCCGAGTGGGTCGAGGCGAATTCGAGCGACTTCGGGTACGTGATGTTGTCGAGGTAGACGGAGTAGATCGAGGTGTCGAACACCTTGTGGGTCTGGGGCCCGCTGGCGAACGAACCGATGTAGTTCACCGTCACGTTGTCGCCGACCTGGACCGCCGTCGGACCACTGATCGCCTTCGGGGTCAGCCACTGGTCGACCAGGTAGACGCCGACCCCGGCGACCACCAGCACCACGACGATGAGCACGATGACGACAATGCGGGAGGGGCCGGTCGTTGCCATGGATCTAGGATGTGGTTGGAACGTTGGGGGTCAGTTCGTCGCAGTTCTCGTCACCGAATCGGAGAGACAGGTGGTCCTCATTCCCCCGGGCCCCCGAGCCCGCCCCTCATATAAATGCTCCCGAGGCCGGCGGGCCCGCGCCGTCAGTCGGCGCGGTCGGCGAGGCGGAGTTTCCCGACGATCGGCTCCTCCACGACCCCCGCCTCTTCGAGCCGGGTGAGCACCACTTCCGCGCGCCGTTCCGCCAGGCCTTGCGAACCGACGCGCGCCAGCAGCTCCCGCCGGTCGGCGTAGCTGTCCAAGGAAGCGTCGGCCACCTGGTCCAGCAGGTCCAGGACCAGGGCCTCCTCCGCGCGTTCGGCGGCGGTCGGGGCGGGCCGGACCGGCGGGGGCGGGTCGTGATGGATCTGCACGGTCGCGGCGGGGGGCGGAGGGGAGAGGGTCGAGGTCGTGCCCCCGACCCGACGCACGGCGGCGGCCAGGCTCGCTCGGAGCCCCGGGCGGTCGGCCCCCCCGAACCGCCGTAACGCCTCGGTCGCCGCGACGGTCCAGAGATCCGGCACCGGCGTCGCGCCGGGAGGCGAGCCCGCGGCCAGTCGGTCGATCAGGTCGAGCCGGTCGAGGGTCTGACCGACGGCCTCGGCAAGCACGGCCCGCTCCTCGGACTCCGGGACCGACCGGATGGTCTCGGCCCGGATGGAGACGTACGACGAGCCGTCGCGGCCCCGATAGAGGTGGACCTTGCCCACGACCAGCGCGGGGCGCGTCTCGGTGATGCCTCGCAGCTGGGCCATCGCCCGGGGCTGGAACGAACCGGCCGTGACCGCGACAGCCCCCGTCGGGTCCGTGAGCCGGGCACGCCAGAACGGCTGGCTCTCGTCGCGACCGATCGATTCCGCCGGGGAGAGGGCCCCGGCGACCAGGACGCGGTTCAAGCGGCCGCCGAACGGAGTGAGGAGATACGAAGCGGCCCGTTCGCCGGAGCCCCGCTCTTCTTCGGTGGCGGATTCGAGTTCGCGCGCGGTCACCCGCCAGGCGGGCTCGCGGAGGGTCACGGCCGCCCCACGCCGATCCGGGCTCCCAGCTGCTCGGCGGTCGACTCGAGGTCGACCTCGGTCGGCTCGAGCGACTCCGGCACGAGGGTGATCCCGAAATCGTCCTTCGTGGCCGTCCCCCGTACCCGCAACCGCCGACCGAGGACGGCCTCCAAGAGCTCGCCCTCCAGGGTCGCGGGGTCCGGCAGTTCTCGAAGCCGGGCCCGACACGCCTCGAGCGTGGTCCCCCAGAGCCGTTCCGTCTCCGCCCGACCGGCATTCACGGTGACCGACCCGGTCCCATCATCGAGCACGAGTCGCGCCCGGAGGTCGGGTTCGCCCGTCACGGCGCCGTGGACCCGACACAGCCCGGCCGTCACGGAACGACGACACTGGGGACATCGGTAGACGAGGCCGCTGGGCGGCAGCAACGCCACGACGCGACCTTCCACCGCGAACACGCCCGACCCCCCGCGCCGTTCGGCCTCGGCCATGAGAAGAGGGGGCGCCTGCAGGATCGAGTCGACGGGCGGCAAGCCCTCGACGTCGACGCGGCGGACGCTCGAGCGCTCGTCCAGGACGAGCTGGGGCGCGCCCCGGAAGCTCCGCACGTATCCCCCGACCACCTCGACCGCCTCCCCCGGACGCAGCCGGAAGTCGGTCCAGGCCGAGAACGCCACCGTACCCGAGGGATCGGCGAGCAGGCCCTCGAACACGGCCCGTCGTTCCTCGCCGACCGCCACGCTCCGCTCGGCCGAACGGATGACGCGAGCGATCACCCGGAACCCGTCGTCCGACGGTCGAAGCTCCGCGACCGGACGGTGCGGCAGGCTCGTCGGATCCACCCGAGGCAGCTCGGCCTCGCTCGCCGGCCCGACCCGGGATTTCCAGGAGAAGGTCACCTCCGGTCGGCCCCGAAACTCGCCGACCTCCGGGGCGACCGCCCGGAGGACCGTCCCTCGTTCGATCCCCTCCCGGGGGGGGTCCCACCAGGTGAAGCGGACCGTGGCCGTGCCGTCCGTGAGGAGGCCCGAGAGCAAGGGTCGCCGTCCCCCGTCGGATTTTCGGGTGACCTCGCGGCGCTCGACTGCTACCACCCGGGCGACGAACTCGACGGGGGGGTCGCCCGGTCGGAGCTCGCGCAGCCGCACCTCGCGGGGAGTCGGCGGGTCCGGGGATCGCTCCATGGGTGGTCGAGGGGCCGAGCGGGAGGGCGCGATAAAAGCCTCCCGGGCCCGACGGGCGATGCCTCGGTCGTCGTCCGCACAATCCTTTTCTCCCGACCGACCTCATCAAGCCCCGGTGCCGCAGCGGTTCATCGACCGGGTGGACCGGATCCTCAAGGCGCGGGACTCCCTCGTCTGTGTCGGCCTCGACCCGGACCCCGCCCTCCTGCCGAAGCCCCTCCGACGTCTGGCGCCGGCCCGCCAGCTCGACACCTTCCTGAACGGGGTGGTCGACGCGACGTACGAGCACGCGGCCGCGTACAAGATGCAGCTCGCCAGCTACCTCGGCTACGGCGAGGCCGGGATCCGGAGCCTGGTCCGAGTGGCGAAACGCATCGGCCCCACCCGGCTGCGGATCCTCGACCTGAAGGCGAACGACTTCCCGAACACCATGCGACTGTACCGCGACGCCGTCTTCGACGAGCTGGGGTTCGACGCGGTCACGGTCACCCCGTGGCTCGGGTGGGAGACGCTCGGCCCGTTCCTGGATGACCCGGCGCACGGGGTCTTCGTGGTCGCCCACTCCTCGAACCCGGGTTCCGTGGATTTCCAGGAGATCCCGACGCCGCGGGGGCCCCTGTGGCTCGCGGTGCTCGGCGAAGTCCGCCGGCTGGGACACACGCACGGGAACGTCGGGGCCGTGGTGGGCGCCACCTTCTCCGACACCTTCCGCCCGGCCCGCGCGGCCCTCGGGAACCGCATCCCGATCCTCGCGCCGGGCGTCGGCGCCCAGGGTGGGTCGCTCGCGGCGCTCGTGCGGGAGGGGGTGGACTCCGAAGGTCGGGCCCTCCTCGTGAGCGCGTCCCGTTCCATCCTCTACGCCGCCTCCGACGCCTCCTGGAAGAAGGCCGCCCGGGCCGAAGCCGGTCGCCTGAAGGTGCAGGTCAACCAGCTGCGCGCAGGCTTGCGTAGAGACTGAGCAGCTGCGCCGCGATCGTGGGGGCTCCATAGCGGGCCTCCGCTCGACGGCGGCCGGCGGCGCCCATCTGGCGGGCGGTCTCGGGATCGTCGAGCAGGCTCCGAACCTGCTTGGCCACATCGGCGGCGATCAGGGGTTCCGCGAGCCGCCCCTCGACGCCCGGGTCGATCAGTTCGCGGACGCCGGGGAGATCGCCCACCACGACGGGTAGGCCCATCGCCATCGCCTCGGCCACCGCCAGCCCGAATCCCTCCAAGCGATTCTGGGAAGGAAACACGAAGACGTCGGCCAGCGCGAGGTAGAGCGGTAGGTCCTCGTCGCTCACCGCCGGGCAGAACCGGACCCGGGCCTCGACGTCCAGCCGGCGGGCGAGTCGGACGAGGCTCGGCAGCCGGGGGCCGGCGCCGATGACCAGGAGGACGACGTCGCTCGGGAGCAGGCTGAGCGCTTCGAGGATGACGTTGACGCCCTTGTGCGGGACGAGTCGGCCGGTGAAGGCGAGGACCCGTTTCCCCTCGAGTCCGAGGCTGTGTCGCAAGGCGCTCGCGTCGAGCCCGGGCCGGAATCGCTCGAGGTCGACGACCGACGGGATCACTGCCAGGTCCCGGCCGCGCAGCATCGCCGACGTGATGCCATAGCTCCGGGTGTGGACGATGACCCGGTCGACCTGGCG
>JASHXS010000193.1 GCA_030043405.1 Thermoplasmata archaeon
AACTTCCAGGTGATGTCGAGGTTCTTCCACCGGTCCAGGTCCGTCTGGAGGTCCTCGGCCTCGAGGTGGTACCGGGGAATGGTGTTGACCTGACCCCCGAGGAACGGTTCGTACTCGTAGACCGTGACCGGGTGGCCGCGGACGGCGAGGTCCCAGGCGGCCATGAGGCCCGCCGGCCCGGCCCCGACCACGGCGATCCGTTCCTCCTTTCGCTTGGAGGGTACGTACAGGAGCTGGGAGTTCCCGAAGTCCAGGGCGGCGCGCTTGAGGTGACGGATGGCGATCGGCACCCCGCGACCGGCCATGATGCAGTCGTCCTCGCAGAAGTGGTAGCAGGTCTTGCAGAGCACGGTCGCCAGGGGATTGTCGCGGAGCGTGAGGCGGGCGGCGCCGTCGAAGTCCCGCTCGCCGATCAGGATGTTGTATCCCCGGGCGTCCTGGCTGATCGGGCAGCCCTGGACGCAGTACGGCATCGCGCACTGGAGGCACCGCTGGCCCTCCAACACCGCGTCCTCGAGGGTGTAGGGGCGATCGATCAGGGCGAACTTGGAGACGCGCTCCTCCCGGTTCTCCTCGTCGATGGGGACGCGCTCGTATCGATCCATGTTCCATCCGGTACTGGTCGAGGGCGGAGTCGACCGGACCAGCTCGTCACAGTGATTTAGGCTTGAGCCCGGCCGTGCGAAGGTATCGGTCGGGCGTCGGAACGGGTCGCCACGCGCGGCAAACGCCGTCCTCGCTTTACCTGCACGTGCGTTGGCGGCCCCGGAGGGTTCGTCGAACGATTGCGAGCCGGGACGAGCGGCCAGCGTCGGATATCCGCCCGGCTGGCGACGCTCCGACCCCGACCCGCACGCTGAGACCCCCAAGGAAACCATGACCGACCTGGACACCACCTGCGTCAACACGCTCCGATTCCTCGCCGTCGACTCCGTCGAGAAGGCGAAGTCCGGGCATCCGGGTCTTCCGCTCGGCGCCGCCCCGATGGCCTATGTGCTCTGGGACCGCTTCCTGCGCCACAATCCGGCGGATCCGAGTTGGCCGAACCGGGACCGCTTCATTCTCTCGGCCGGGCACGGGTCCGCGCTCCTCTACGCCCTGCTCCACACGACGGGATACGACCTCCCGATCGAGGAACTCCAACGATTCCGACAATGGGACAGCCGGACCCCGGGTCACCCGGAGTACGGTAGGACACCCGGGGTGGAAGCGACCACCGGACCACTGGGCCAAGGGTTCGCCATGGGGGTCGGAATGGCCATCGCCGAACGCCACCTGGCGGCTTCGTTCAACCAGGAGGGACTCCCGCTCATCGACCACCACACGTACGGGTTGGTGTCCGACGGCGATCTGATGGAGGGCATTTCGTCGGAAGCCGCGTCGCTCGCGGGCACCCTGGGACTGGGGAAGCTGGTCTACCTCTACGATGACAATCACGTCTCGCTGGAGGGTCCGACGTCCTGGGCCTTCACGGAGAGCGTCCCCGAGCGATTCACGGCCTTCGGCTGGCAGGTCCTCCAGGTCCCGGACGGGAACGATCTCGAGGCGATCGCGAGCGCCCTCACCCAAGCACGGGCCGACACCCAGCGGCCGACCCTGATCTGCGTCCGCACGCACCTGGGGTATGGGAGTCCCGTTCAGGACACGCGAGAGGCGCATGGCGAACCCCTCGGCCCCACCAACCTGAAGGCCACCAAGGAAAAGCTCGGCTGGCCGCTCGAGCCGACATTCCTCGTCCCCGCCGACGCGGCCGCCCATCTGGCGCTCGCCAGGGAGCGGGGAGCGCGATGGCAGCGCGAGTGGGAGTCGCTCCGATCACATTACGGCCAACGGTTCCCCGCCGAGCTGCGGGCCCTGGACGGCCAGCTCCACAGCGTGCTCCCCTCCGGATGGGATGCCGGACTCCCCCGCTTCGCTCCTACCGACGGCCCGATGGCCACCCGGGATGCCTCCCAGAAAGTGTTGGACGCCGTCGGTCCCCGCCTGCCCTCCCTCGTGGGAGGCGCGGCGGACCTGTCGCCGTCGACCAAGACACTCCTCGTGGGATCGCCGGACTTTTCCGCGCACGAGGGGGACGGCCGGAACTTCCACTTCGGCGTGCGGGAACACGCCATGGTGGCCGTCCTGAACGGGATGGCCCTCCATGGGGGGCTGATCCCGTACGGCGGTACGTTCCTCACGTTCTCCGACTACGCGCGGGGCGCGATCCGACTGGCCGCCCTCCAGCAGACCCACACGATCTTCGTGTTCACCCACGACAGCATCGGCATGGGCGAGGACGGGCCCACCCACCAGCCCGTCGAGCACCTGCTGGGCTTGAGGTCCGTCCCGGGCCTCTCGATGTTCCGGCCCGCCGACGCGAACGAGACCGTGGCCGCCTGGCGGGTCGCGCTAAACCACCGGGGTCCCACCGCCCTGGTGTACAGCCGGCAAAAGCTGCCCATCCTGGACGCGTCGACATATCCGATCGCCGCCGGAGTCCCTCACGGCGGGTACGTCTTGTCGGAGTCCAGCGG
>JASHXS010000194.1 GCA_030043405.1 Thermoplasmata archaeon
CTGGAGACCCTCACGCAGCACGAACACCGGGGGCGTTCCCACCGTTCCTACCTCCACGTAGAGGCCGGACAGCCGTACATCTCGGTCGCGTGCTCCACAGGGGAGGCGCACCACGTCGCGGCCGCGCTGCCGCGCGGGACCCGGTCGGTGCGGACCGACGGCTTCGTCCTGGTGTTCCTGTCGGCGCCCCGACCCGCAAGCAACACCCCCGGCGTGATCGCCTTCCTCGCCGAGCGACTCAGCGAGAACGACCTGACCCCCCGACTCCTCGCGGCGGCCTCGAACGAGGTGGCCATCATATCGCCCGAGGAGGAGGGCCGACAGGTCTTCGCCTTCCTCCACAACCTCCGTCGGGACCACGTCGAGCATTCCCGGCCCGCCTCGGGCCGCCGGGGAGAGAAGGCCTCAAACCCCGGACGCGCTCGGGCCCCCGGGGTGCCTCCGATGGCCCGCAAGCGAGAGAGCGACCCCCGTTCGGGGGCCGAGATCGCGCGCGACTACGTCCAGGTCCATCCGAGTGTCGCGGACTGTCTGCAGTACGGCATCGTGAACATGACGGGCCTCGCCCGACGGATCGCCGACGAGGCCCGATACGACCGGCCGGATGCGGTCGAGGCGGCCCTTCGGCGATGGCGGCCCCCGCGGTCGAACCACCCCAGCGTCGAGAGCCGCATCCTCCAGGTCGTCCGGCAGAGCCGGATCGAGGTGCGAACGCGGGTCGCGCTCGTCACCGCGCCGCCGACCTGGGAACTCCTGGGCCGTCTCCTCCGGGTGCAGCCGAACCCGGCCACCGACGGGCGCCGCCTGTTCCAGGTGTTGCAGAGCCCCGCCTCCGTGACCGTGCTGTGCGATGAGGACCTCGTGGACCCCGTCCTGCGGGCCGTCGGGGACCGACGGTCGATCGAGGCGAGCCGGCAACTGGCGGCCGTGGTCGTGCACAGTCCCGAGACGATCCTGGAGACGCCCGGCGTCCTCGCCTTCCTCTCGGGGGCCGTCTACCGGGCGGGGCTGAACTGCCTCGAACTCATGAGTCTCCACCTGGAGTCCACGTTCGTGGTCCGCCAGGCGGACGCGTTCGCGACGTTCGGGGTCCTATCGGACCTCGTTCACCCGGGGCCGGGCGGCGGAGCGGGCTCGACCGCCGTACTCGGCTGAGGCCGCGCGAGCGTCGGGGCGGGCGCCGGGCTGGCCGGCGGCGGCGGGCGGCGGGCCAGCAGGAAGAGCGCCACGAGGGCGATCGCGGCGATCCCGATCGCCAGGAACGCCGAGGAGAACGTGATGCCGGAGGAGGCGATGGAGGTGCTTTCGATCGTGATGGTGGTGGAGGCATTCGCCGAGCGGTGGTACGGGTCGACGACCTCGACGGTGATCTTGTACACCCCCGGAGAGGTGTACGTGTGGGAGGTCGCGTTCGACGCGTTGGTGTAGATGTTGCCGTCGCCGAACGTCCACTGGTACGTGTAGCCGCTCGAGGCGACGAGGACCGGCACCTCGGCCAGGAACTCGACCGCCGTGCCAACGTACCCGACCGACGCGCCGCCGATGGAGACCGTCGGCGGAGTCGGGACGAACAGGGCGGTCAGGTTGCCGCTCCCGTTGACGTACAGCTCGCTGCCGGAGACGGAGACGTTTCCGGTCACGTTCCACCCGCTGAAAGAGCTTGTCACACAGGGCTGGGTGCCGACCGCGAACTGGTCGAAGGGCGTGAGCAGGTGGGCCCCGGAGGGCTCGAGCGCGCCGTTGATGGTGATCGATCCGCAACCCGATCCTCCGGTCTCGAGCAGGACCGTGTACTGCAGCGGGGCGAACTCGGCGGTGATCGTGCTCGGCCCGGTGGGGGTGATCGTGCCGTTGGCGATCGCCACGTACGGGCTCGAGTCGAAGGAGATGAGCCCGTAGTGGGCACAGGCGGTCGCCCCGATCGTGTAGGTGAGGCCCGTGATGAGCGTCGCCTCCGAGCCGTCGAGGTACGTGGTACCCCCGAGGATGACCGACCCGCACGTGGCCGGGTAGGTGTTGATCACGAGATTGACGAGCGGGCCAAAGTCCGCCTGGATGGCCCCGGAATTGTTGAGCCAGACGGTGTCCCCGACGACCTGGATGCCACCGCTCAGCGTGTAGCCCGTGAAACCATAGTTCTGGCACGGGATCGCCGAGATCGACAGTACGGCACCGGGCGACTCGGTCGTGAATCCCCCGTTGGAGAAGACGTTCCCGCCCAGGTTCACCCCGCCGCACGAGGACGGGTTCGTGAGGATCCCGACGTACACCTCCGGCGTCCCGGCGAAGGAGACCACCAAGATCGTGCCGGTCCCATTCACGAGCAGGAGGGAGCCGATCAGCGTGAGGCCCCCGGAGGCGGTCATGGACTCGAGGTAGTGGCCGTGGCACGTGTAGCCGACGATGGAGTAGACCGAGTGGTTCTGGACCGCGATGTCCGCTCCGTTCGCGTAGTCGGTCCCGTTCAGCGTGATGCCGCCGCATGCGCTGGGGACGGTGTCGACGAAGACCTCGGTGAGCTTGTAGTTGGACTCGAAGAGCACCCCGGAGCCCGAGACGGTCATCGAGTCCCCGGCGATCGACACCCCGCCGGAGGAGGAGAAGTTCTGGAATCCATAGTGCCGGCAGGGGCTCGGTGCCACGGTGTACGTCCCGGCCGCGAGGTAGACGGATTCCCCGTTCGTGTAGCTGGCCCCCTGGTAGGAGATCCCGCCGCAGTCGGACGGCGAGGTCTCGAACTCGACGGCGCTCGAGCTGCTCTCGGAGACGTACGACGCCGTGATCGTCCCATTCCCGCCGGGGGTGAGCAGGGTTCCGAGGATGGTGAGGTTCCCGACGACCGTCCAGCCGGCGAACCCGTCGCCGGCGCAGGAGACGGTCTCGGTCAGCGCGACCGGGATGTCGAAGAGGAGGCTCGCGGTGGTGCCGTCGCCGTAGGGGGTCCCGTTGACGTCCACCACGCCACAGGTCGAGGGAGCGATGTCCACCAGGACGTTCTCATGGGGCCGTATATACGCCCAGTTCGCCGTCAGCGTACCGTTCCCCTCGACCGAGACGGAGGTGGTCAGGTTGTACTGCGTGCCGACGGTGACGCCGCCGGTGACGGTCCACGACGCGAACGCGTACGGGTAGCATCCGACGGCCGTCGCGCTGGTGGAGCCCGGCTCGAGCCCGAGGGCCGACCCGTTCGTCTCGACGGTCCCGTTCAGCGTGACGCTGCCGCACGTCGACGGCTGGATGTCCGTCACCACGGAGAAGTGCGGGATCGGCCCCCGGGTGACGGAATACGGCCCGTTCGAGACGTGTTCCCCGGCGGCGTCGGTCGCGTTCACCCAGTACTCGAACTTTCCGTTTCCCGCGGCGGGGATGGTTGCCAGGTACGTCCCGTCCTCGTTCGTCCCGCCGGTCGACGTCATGAGGGCGGTCGTCCAGGGTCCGCCGGGACTATCGAAGGCGAGCGTCACGTTACGGACGTACCCCAGCGCCGTGGCGCGGGCCGTCACGTTGAGCGGGGTCGCCGGGGCGATGTACCCCCCGAGACTCGAGTCGGCCACATGGGTGACCGCGAGCGGGTAGAGGTCCTGCGCGCCGGAGGTGGAGAGGTATTGTCCGTAAGCCCCGCCCCAATCCGTTCGCGTCGTGGCGTACGACATGCCGTAGGTGAGGAACGCGGCTGAGTTGTTGCCGTTGAGGGCGAAGTACGGGTAGAACCCGTCCCCGCCGGCCGACGTGAACTCCCAACACGTCCCGACGTCCACCCCGAGCGGCGGGGCGGTGTCGCACGTCCCGGAGGCTGACTCCGGGGAGACGAGGGAGTAGGTGCCCGAATAGCTGGTGCCATTCCAGAAGAGTGGCACCCCGATCTCGGTGGCCGTCAGGTTCGCCCACCGGGAGCCGTTGTACGTGTCGCACGGGGCGTACGCCGCCGCCCCTTCCGGACAGACGTCGACCCCGAAGCCGAGCCCGTACTGTTGGCCGCTGCCCGTCGAGGGGTCCACCGCCCAGTCGAGCTCGCAGGAGTCCGCGCACGCGGCGGAGTAGCTGGGGTTGAACGTGTGCGTGCCGGTCACCGACTGGCTGAGCGTGTAGGTTCCGTTGGCGTTCCCGTTCGACGTTTGGTTCACGAAGACGGACAACCCATTCCCGTTGGGGGTTCCGGCAAAGGAGACCTGGATCCACGAGCCGCCCGGTACGTTGAAGAAGGGGAGCGGGTCGTTCGAGGAGAGGTCGTCGAACTCGCACCAGTACGTCCCGTTCCAGCCCGTGACCGCGGCGACGGCGCACCCCACGGAGTCCGTGGAGTTCACGAAGGAGAGGACCGCGAGCGTGATGTTCCAGACGAGGGGCTGAAGACTGCCGAAGCCGAGCGGGGTCGCCTGCAGCTCGAGGTAGGACTGGTTCCAGGCGGAGTTCGCGTCGCCCGACACCACCATCCCGAGATACATGCCGGCGGTGGCGTTCTCCTGTCCGTCCGCCGACTCGGGGGGGAGGTACCAGGGCACCGTCAGGTGGTCGCCCGAGCCCGCCGAGGGCGAGTCGAACGAGAGGTGCATCTCGTCCTCGGCGATCGGCGCGCAGGGGTACTGGAGGTACATGTTCGGGTCGAGGGGCCAGGTGTACCCGTCCAATTCGCCGTAGATCGGATAGCCGGCACAGCCGATCTGCGGGTGCGGCGAGCTGACGGGGGCGGGGCTTGCGGCGGCGGAGGAAGCCTCGGGGGTAGCGGGGGTGGCCGGCGCGGCGGGGGCCGGGCTGATGAGCGAATTCAACGGGAGCGCCGTCAGACACAGCAGGGCGGCCAAGGCTACCAGGACCACCGCCAGCCCGAGCGAGCGACCGTTCACGGGGAACCTCCGCCGCTCACCGGCGGTTCCGCGGGCTCGTCCCCGGGGGCCCCGCTGGGCCTGCCGCTAGCGCTGCTGGCGGGTCCCGGTTGGAAGACTTCCACGCCGGGCAGCCCCTCGATGCTGGAGCGACGGCGCTTGGCCGGGAGCGCGTCATAGCCGAAGCTGAGCCCCACGATGAAGAGGATGCCCCCGAGGATCGCGAACAGGTAGCTGACGTACACGCCGTTCGCCACCCCGGCCCAGGCCGGTTTCCAGATCCCCACGACGAAGACGAGGATCCCGATGACCGCCACGGCGAACCAGGTCGACGGGGCGATGCGGCGCCCGGCCGGGGCGGGTCGTCGAGACCCGTCGGCTGAGCGCCCGCCGTCCCCGCCTCCCATCGCCTTAGCCGCGGGTGCCGTACGTCCGGATGAACTCCTGGGCCCACGTCAACGTCTCCGCGGTGATCGAGCTCTTCGTCTTCGAGAGCGCCTCGAGGATGTCCTCCATGCGGACCCCGAGGACGTTCGCCGCCTGGGCGACAGCGGCCGCCGACCCGGTCGGGGCGTGCATCATGTTCGGCCCCTCGAACTGGATCTGCGAGCGCAGCGCGATCAGCTTGGCCTCGTCCACCAGGCTCGCGATGTCGGCGCCCGAGTAGCCGGCGCTCTTCTCGGCCAGCACGTCAAAGTCGATCGCGCCCTCCACCGGGACGCCCTTCAGGTGGATCCGGAAGATGTCACGGCGGGCGGCGAGGTCGGGCGGCGGGACGTAGAAGATCTTGTCGAACCGGCCGGGTCGGAGCAGCGCCGGGTCGAGCGTCTGGGGCCGGTTCGTCGTGGCGATGATGATGACCTTGTCCTTCGGACGCAGGCCGTCCATCTCCGTCAGGAACTGGCTCACCGCGCGCGACACCTCGGGGGTGCGCATCGAGTCCTTGGACGCGAGCGCGTCGATCTCATCGAAGAAGATGATCGACGGCGCGTTCTCTCGGGCCCGGTACAGCACCTCTCGGATCGCCGCCTCGCTCTGGCCGGCGAGGGCGCTGACCAGCTCGGGGCCGTTGACGATCTGCATCGGCACGTTCAGTTCGTTCGCGGCGGCCCGCATGACGTGCGTCTTGCCGCACCCCGGCGGTCCGAAGAGCAGGATGCCGCGTCCCGTCTTGATGCGGTAGCTTTCCATGAGCTCGGGCCGCACCAGCGGCAGCTCCACGTACTCCCGGATGGCTCCCTTGATCTCGTCGAGCCCTCCGACGTCGTCCCAGCGGACCACGATGCGTCGCTCCGAGCGGGCGGTCTGGTGCATCTTCCGCTCGTAGTCGAGCTTCATGGTGTCGTAGTCGGCGATCATGCGGAGCGAGATCGACGGCTTCATCCGGGTCACGACGGCCCGGAAGTCGTCCATCGAGATCGCGCCGCGGCCGCCGCTCGTCATCTGGCGCCGGACGGCGACGGTCGTCGCTTCCCGCACCAGGTTCGCGAGGTCGGCGCCCGAGAACCGCTCGGTCTTCCGGGCGATCTCCGCGAGGTCGATCTGGCCCTGGACCGGGCGGCCCATGAGGTGGACGTGCACGATCTCCTCGCGCTCGGTGAAGTCGGGGGGCGGCACGTAGATGATCTTGTCGAGACGGCCCGGCCG
>JASHXS010000195.1 GCA_030043405.1 Thermoplasmata archaeon
CGATTCGGTCAAAGCGACGGGGGGATGGGACTTCGATGTCGGGTCGACCTGGTCGGGCGCGGCGAGCGTGCTGGACGGGATCCGGCAGTTGGTCGATGTCCGACAGATCCTGGACTTCAACGAGGGGACGCGGCCCTGCACCCCGGATGGGCTGCCCACGGTGGGCCGGAAGGCGAACCTGACCGTGGCCAACGGCGGCTTCCGACTCGGTTGGAGCTTCGGACCGGCGATGGGCCGGGCAGCCGCCGACCTCGCCCTGGGAAGGTCCACGAATGACCCGTTCCTGTCTCGATTCACGAGTGGCCTTCACTCGGGGTCACTTCGATAGGGCCACCGAACCGGACCCGAGCCCGCCGCTCGGGCCGCAGTGACCCCGTCCTCCCGGGGCGTCCTTGGCGGGGAGATGGAAGGCTCGCGGAGCCGGGAAGATGTCGGTGCGGTCCTAGGCGTAGACGCCTTTCGGGCGCAGGAACCGGATCACGTATCCATCCGGGTCGTTCACCATGAACGCGGTGCCGTAGAGGCGCTCCGAGAGCGGAGAGTCGATGGGGGCCTTGGACTTCTTCGCGAGCTTGTAGATCTCCTCGACCTCGTTCAGCTCGACGGTCACCATCACCCCCGCGCCCAGGGGAGTGCTCACCCAGTCCGCGTAGTCCTTGGCCATCCCCCGGCGGTTTTTGGGGATCCCACCCAAGGCGATCACGGCCTCCCCGATGCCGACCCCCGCGTAGTTGAGCTGCTCGTCCTCCCCCTTCATCTCCCACCGAACGTCGAAGCCGAGTGCCTTGTAGAAATTCATCGAGCGTTCAACGTCCTTCACGTTCAGCATCACGCTCATTTCCGCCTTCATGGGACTTCTCGCGCCGCGGCATCACGAGCCGACTACATAGGGTCAGGGCGAGCCCTCAACGCTCTTCGCCCTCGAGTGAGCCGAGGGCCGGGGGTCCTCACTCGGTCGCCCACGAGGGTCCGTCCCGGCATACCTGCCACGGGAGGGAACGGTTCTCCGACGGGCTCGGGCCGCCGCCGTTCGACCCTCGACGCCGTCTCGTCTCCCCTCGACCGGCCCCAAGAACGAACCGAACTTCTCGAGCGAGGTTCGGAGCTCGTCCAGGTCCAGCCCGATGTAGTGGGCGGAGAGGGCCGGGGAGGCGTGCCCGAAGAGGCCCTGCAGCGCGACCAGATTCATCCCCGAGGCGTTGGCCAACCGCCCGAACGTCCTTCGAAGGTCGTGATGCGACGCCTTCGTGCCTTCGCCGGCGAGACCCGAGCGGACCACGGCGCGTTGGAGGGCGGCGTCGGCGCCGGACCGAGAGAGCGGGACGACTCTCGCCATTTCGAGTTGCCCGCGAGTCCAAGTCGCCAGCAACCGACCTACCTCCCGCTGCATCGGGATGACTCTCCACTTCCCTCCGTGCCGCCCCTTACCGAGGATGCGAAGGCAACCCTCGGGTAGCAGCACGTCCTTTACGCGGAGCCGCAGCACCTCCACCCGGCGGAGCCCATTCAGGCCCTCTAACGCGACCAGCACGCGTTCGACGCCGTGGGCGCCCGCATAGAGTCGGGACAGCTGCTCGCCGGTCAGCCACCGACGGTGGACCGGCGCACCGGCTGGAACTCGCCAGAGCGCGCGCTCCTGGGCGAGGGGATGGTTCGCCCACCGAAGAAACTGCTTCAGCGCCTGGTAGTGGATCGCCAAGGTCGGGGGTTCCCAAGGCAGCCGCTCTCGGAGGGCTCGGATGCAGCTCTCGGTGACTCCGCTCGCTTCCTCCGTCGGGAATGGCTGGCCCACTCGAGCCATCAGTCCCGGGAAGCGCCGGAGTTCCCAGCCCATCCGAGCGATCCAGGCCTCTCCGACATCGCTGTGAGCCCGCTTGTCGACCAGGAATGCACGCACCTGACCGGGCCAGGGTGAGGGCCGGGCCGACCCCGGCCGACCCTGCCCCCGTCGCTGGGTTGTCAGCGGGGGAGGGCTCTCCCGTCCATCAGGGCCGAACGGCCCCACCTCGCCACGCGCGGACCGACGGGACACGTTCGCGAGCATGGACGTGAAGCGTGCGGACCCACGGGTGCTTCAGCCGGTCGGGCCTTCCGAAAGGTGGTTGCAGCCTCCGGAGAGAAAGCGTCGGGTAAGCTCGGCCGGCGATGGCCCTGCACGCCCAGGACCCCGCTGGCTCAATCAATGCGTTGCGTCACTCCGGCCCGGCCCCCGGTCCGCTAGGTCCACGGACCGGGGCCGCCAGACCAGGGCGATTCCTACCGCGGCGACGAGGGCCGCCAGAAGGTAGACCCACAGATCCGTGTAGGTACCCGACAGGACCGCCGGCGCGACGCTTCGCGCGGGGTTCAGTGAACTGCCGGTCCACGGACCGATCAGGAAGGTGGAGAGCCCGACCGCGGCGGGGGGGAGCAGGATCCGCCAGCGGAACGGGCCCTCTCCCTGGTCGGCCAGGAAGAAAACGGCCCCGAGCAGAGCGACCGTGAAAGCGAATTCGAGCAGGAACGTGCGGAGGAGATCGCCGTCGACCGGCACCGTCGATCCGAGGTGGCTGCCTCCCCCGAACCCGGCCCAGACGGTCAGACTCCCCAGGAAAGCACCTGCGAATTGACCGAGCCAGTACGAGGGCGCCTCCTTCCAGTCGATCCTCCCACTGGTCGCGAGCGCCATCGTCACGGCTGGGTTCAGGTGCGCGCCCGAGATCTGGATGAAGAGCACGATCGGGATCAATACCGCGAAGAACCAGGCGACGGCCATCTCCCACTGCGGTATCCCGCCGGCGTGCCCGGCGGCCACGATCGTGCCGGTTCCGATGCCGACCAGGAGGGCAGTACCGACGACCTCACCCGCGACCCGGGTGGCCAGGGTGCGCGGCACGGGGAGTTAGGGAGTCGGAGCCCGGGCGGCTCCCCGCTTGTCCGCCAGGGCCAATTCTCGCCGGAGTCCCTCGACCCTCGCCTGCAAATCCCGACGCACCTGACGAAACCCCGCGTCGTCCAGGCCCGTGGGGTCCGGGAGCCCCCAGTCCCGTACCTGGATCGTTTTGAGTCGAGCCGGACAGCTCGCGCTGTCCAGGCAGCCCATCGTCACGACGACCCTCGACGTGGACATCAACGAGTCGGTCAACTCCTGGGGTGGATGCGTCGGCAAGGCCAGGCCGATCTCCCGCAGCATCGCCTCCGTTCGCGGGTTCGGCTGGGCCGCCGGCTGAGTCCCGGCCGAGATGGCAGACCACCCGGGGGGCGGATTCCAGTTGAACATCGCCTCCGCCATCAGCGACCGGCAGGCGTTCTCGACGCACACGAACAGCACGGTCTTCTCGCCCGTCCTCGGCGTCCCTCCGCTCGGGGGGTGGACCCCGTATTGGCTCACGGGATGGATACCTCGGTGTTCGCCACCAGCCGATAGAAGATCCACTTCCCTTGCCGATGCGCGGTGACGAGTCCCGCGTCCTCGAGCACGGACATGTGGTGACTCACGGTCGCGTGGGTCAAGTGAGTCGCTGCTTGGATCTCACAAGCACAGAGCTGGTCCCGTCGTCGCAGCATCGCGACGGCCAACAGCCGGTTCGGGTCTGCCAACGCTCGAAGGCGCTTCAGCTCCTTGGGGAAACGGGGGGAGCCGGCGACTTCCGCCGCGAGTTCGTGGTACTTCGGCACGCAGCAGGTGGCCTCTTCACCGGTCAACCGTTCCAACCGGGTCGCGAGCGCCAGCCCTCGGGACGCGGACATCATGTAGACCCAAGTCGACATGGAATATGTAGATGTAGGTCGACATGACAAACGGACCACCCCCTCGGTGGTCTCACGAGAATAACCCCCAGGAGGGGAGTCGGCCCGGCGTTCCGGGGGCTCGATAACAGTTTACGTGGCCACGGAGTCGACGTAGGTCGCCTGGCGATCCGGCGCAGGGGCCGCAGTGACTCGACCGCGTGGGAGGATCTTCCGGGGACCGCTGCTCGCCCTGTCGGTCGCCCTGGTGATCTTGGTCGGCTCTCTGGGGGTCGTCTCGTGGTTGGGAGTTTCTCCGGTGCAGCCGGCCGGGGCAGCGCGTGGGTCGGCGGCCCCCGACGCGTGCCGGTCGGCCTGCGGCCCGGCGGAGTCGGAGGTGGCCAGCCCGAGCTTCAGCTCCTTGCTGGATTTCGGCTGGGCCGGTGCGTCGACCCCGCTGGGGCCGGTGGGGGCGGGCGCGGGATTGTTCGCGGACCCGCAGGGCGGCGGGGCCGTGCTATTCGGAGGGCAATCCTCCGCGGGCTTGTCGAACGAGACGGAGTACTACAACCAGACCGGAACCCCGTGGACGGTCGTGAGCACGCCCACGGCCCCGAGCCCCCGGGCGTACTTCGCCTACGCCAGCGACCCCAACACGCGGGTGGGGATCGTGTTCGGTGGAATGGTCAATGCGAGCACGGACCAGGTCGACAACTCCACCTGGCTCTACAACGCGACTCCGACCGGTTCGTCCCCGGAGTCCGGCAGCTGGTCGAACATCACCGGAGCGGTCGCCCCGCCAGCGCGAGAGGAAGCCGCCTTTGCTATCGATCCGGCGGGCGACTTCGGACTGCTGTTCGGGGGTACCAATCCGGAGTACACCCCGTCCAGCTCGATCACGTACGACGACCTCTGGCAACTCCACCTGTCCAATGACACTTGGAGCCGAGTGACCCTGAACAGCTCGAACGCTCCTCCGCCCCTCGTGGGCGCCTCGCTCACCTGGGATCCCGACACCGGGACCTTCGACCTGTTCGGCGGATGTTACCCCTGCTCGTCCGCGGTGTGGTCGTACGATCCCGTCACGGACCTCTGGACCGAACTGCCCGCTCCGTCCGGCGGAGCCCCGACGGCCCGCGCGGACGCCTCCTTCGTCTGGGAGCCGGTGCACGGGACCGACCTGCTGTTCGGTGGGACGAACGGGGTCAACTTCTTCAACGACAGCGACGCCTTCGATCCCGCCACGGATACCTGGTCCGGGCTGTACAAC
>JASHXS010000024.1 GCA_030043405.1 Thermoplasmata archaeon
CGCAACATCAACCCGACAGTATAAGAAGTAAACCGGCGGGATACGGCGAGAAGGCTGAATGCTGGAGAGTGTAGCCGAGGCTGCCGGATGCCGACCAGCTGCACAATCGAAGCCCTCTCTTACCGAGAGAAGCTTCTGCTTTCCGCGATCGCGCGAACAGGTAAGCTCGGGGGTACTCGGCCATTCTCGGAGGGAGAACTGGCAAAGAAGAAGGTATGTCGAACACTCCCGATCCACGAGGTCCTCGTTTCGTTGGCGCAGTTGGGAGTGGTCGTGGAGGTGGATTCGGGGAAACACTTGTGGCGCGTACTGGACACTCGGCTGGAACACGAGTGTGAGAAGTGGTTCCTCGAAAGGAAATATCCGGGAATCACCCGTATCATCCGTCGCTGAACCCTTCGCCTAGCGCGGGCCGGTGGGCAGTGTGGGTCCCACCATGCGGTGGCCACGAGAACATTTCGTTCCGCGGGGCCTCGCAATGACTACGCAGTGCATTCCCGCCGGTATTGGGTGCAAGGTGAATTGCGACTATATCGCCCCCTAGGTGGCAAGGCTTGCCTGCTCATCTGGGGTAAAGGTCCATTCGGGCCGGGACGGATGCCGGAGGATTGCCAGGGTCATCCCTTTGGTAAGATGGTAGCTCCTCGGTCGGCGTCCGGAGCTGGCCGTCCTCATGACCTGCCACATCTCGCGGTGGACCGGAACACCGGACGGTGCGACCTCCGACCAGGCAAGTCGATCCGTATGGAATGGAAACTTGAATGACACCCCGCTGGAGCTAACCGTCACCCCCCGGACCGAGGTGCCACCCTCCAGCAGCAGTTCGCACGCAGCCAGCACCGTCACCGCGATGCCTACCTTCACTGATGTGTTGGTGCTCGGCCCGCCGATCGTGAGAAAGACGATGGCGGTGAGCGCGACGGGTGTCATGACGGCGACGACAAGCTGCATCCGGAGGTCGTTGGACGTCAGGCCCTCTGCGCGGACTACAGTCTCGGGGCTCGCTTTCCCCAAGTTCGTCATCCCGGCCATGTTCCAGAGCAGGAGTCCGCCGGCAATGATGAGGTGCGCGATTCAAGACTTGGACCTGAGGGTGCAACATGAATCCCACGCATCCTCGTGCACCACTTGCCCAAGGGCTATTCAACCGCCACTTCCTGCTCCCCGGCGCATGAAGCCTCAGGGCCGACTGGTCAAAATTCAGCTTCACCAGTCGACGAAGAGGGTCTTGCGCGAGATGATCGGCGGTCCTCGTCGTACATACGAAGATGTGATTCTCGCACTCATCGCCTCACGCCCGCCCAGCGCGGACCTGAGAGAACTGGTCAGACGCTGGCGGGCGGAGAAGGAGTACCCGTCAGACCAGGTTTACCGCGACGCTGGTCTCTAGCCGATACGGTCGGTCTCATCGTACTCCCCCGTCCGGCTAGCGAGCAAGGCTGCCAAGGCAGGGGTGCAACGGTCGCTGCACCCAACTCGAGCCCGAGATTCGAGGTCGACGGCAGCTCGGAGGCGTGGACGCACGGGTGGGCCCCACGGGCTCGCGAGCGCCCGCACTTAAAGCGGCCGGAATCGACGGTCGAGCCGTCCGCCCGTTGAACACTCAGACCTCGCATACTGGGAAGCGAGGAGTGCCAGCAGCGGAAGATGACAGCCAGCAATGTGGTCGAGAACTCTCCCTTGAGCCCGGACCCCAAGTACGCGCGACTGCCGACGGAGCCGCAGGTAGAGGCGGCCGTGGCCCGGCTCCGGGCACGCGGGATCGAGGTCGTCGTAGTCGAGACCCTCGACGATCTCCGCCGCGAAGTCCTGGCTCGGATCCCCGCCGGCAGCGACGTGTTCGACGGGGCGTCGCAGACGCTGGAGCAGTCGGGGGTGGTGCGAGCGTTGTCCGAGACCCCGGGCATCACCCGGATGAAGACTCGGCTCTTCGCGATGGACCGGAAGACCCAAGCCCGGGAGATCTGCCGGATCTCGCAGGCCCCCGACGTGGCCCTGGGCAGCGTCCACGCCATCACGGAGGACGGTGTCGTGCTGGTCGCCTCGGCGACGGGGAACCAGCTCGGACCGTACTCCTACGGCGCGGCCCGGGTCATCTGGGTCGCGGGTATCCAGAAGATCGTACCGACACTGGAAGACGGCTTCGACCGGATCGAGAAGTACTCGTTTCCGCTCGAGGACGCTCGAGCTCGAGTCGCCTACAAGTCGCCCAGTGTGATCAGCCAGACGCTGGTGGTCCGGTACGAATACCGACCCGGCCGCACTACCATGATACTGGTCCGCCAGAACGTGGGATTCTGAGGGTCGGGGGAGTGGGAACCATGACGCCCGCCAACTCGAGCCCATCCCCGATCACGGGCCGGGAACCCATCGGAGATCTTCGCGAGCCCATTCACGCGTTGTCCCAGTTCTACCGAGCGTTCAACGAGCGCGACCTAGCGATGATGGAGGAGGTCTGGGAGCACAGCCGCGAGGTGAGTGCGATCCCACCCATCGGGGTGCCTCGGTTTGGCTGGAGGATGCTCCGCGCGAACTACGAGAAGGGACTCCAGAACGCCCGCCCGTTGCGGACTGAGTTCTTCGACTACGTGATCCAGACGTCCGGGGATCTCTTCGTCGCGATCGGGCGGGAGCGGGGTCAGGGCCCGGCCGAAAGTTCGGTCCCCGCACTCGATGCCCGGACCACGAACATCTTCCGGCGCGGACCGGATGGCCGATGGAAGCTGCTCCATCATCACGTCTCGTTCGGAGACCCGCACCAACTGGCGGAGGTCTCGAGGGTGCTACAGGGCCCGGAGGCTCCGCCGCACCGGGCCAGCCACCGGAGCCGCTCAGCTCGCTCCGGTTGACCGAGCGGGGCCCCACGCGGAGATCTGGGCCGCCACCCAACCACGGACCCGCCCGTCGGCGTACCCGCGGGCCCGCTCGAACCCCGCCTCGGCTTGCTGTACGACCGGGAGGGACCCGACCCTCCTCTCCACCTCAGCGACGACGGGCACCGTCGGGACACTGCACACGTAGAACGCCGAGGGCGGGTGCTCGTTGTATCGAACCAGCACCCCCTCGGGAACGAGGTCGCTGCGACTCTGCTCGGATAGTGGAGCGCGGAGGTAGACGCTGAGCCCGAAGATCACCGACCCTCGAAATTTGGCAAAATCGGTGAACGGGACGATCTGCACGATGTTTCGCTCCAGTAGGGAACGGCGACGCGTGCGGACGCGTTTCGGGGACTGACCGCACGCCAGGGCGAGCTTCTCGGCGGGGGCCCGCGGGTCGTCCATCAGGGCCGCGACCAGCCTCCAGTCGGGTCGGGAGAGCGCGGTGGGCCGTGTGGGGCCCGAGTCCCCGTCCTCGGGGCCGAACCGAGTGACGCGGGCGTTCCTCCCCAGGAGGCGATGCAGATCCGGCAGGGGACCTCGGTCCTCCTTCCCGCGATACGCGAAAACCGACCACGACCGGTCGTGCCATTCCACCGCCACGACGACGTCGTCGACCGCCAGAACACTCCCCAGGTCCGGGGAAACCTTGGGCGGAGGGTACCTCCAAAGCTCCCGGACCCGGCCGAGCGAGGGTGCCCCCGGCAAGAGCTGGAACCCTCGCAGGACGCCCGCCTCCCGAAGGCGGTCCACGCGCCCACGGACCGACGAGGGTGCTAGCCCGACTCGCCGCCCGAGCGTCGCGTAACTCGCCAGGGGTTGGCGGACGAGTTCGGCCAGCAGGCGGAAATCGAGGTCGTCCATGGACCACGCACGAAGCGGTGGCACCGTATCTAAGGTGCCGCACGACAACGGCGGACTTGCGGTAAATACCAACCAGGCCGTGCCCTCCCGGCGTGACGGTGGACGTCTACCGCCGCCCGGCGCCTCTGGGGCCGCGTCTCCCCCTCTGGCTCAAGCTCGTTCTCCTCTGGGCGGCGATGGTTCTGCTCTTCGTACTGGCGTGGGGGCTGATTCCAGATGAGCTACCGAACGGGCGCACGGGGTCGCTGACGACCTCCATCGGGATCCTCCTGTTCCTCATCGGCCTCGTGGCGACGGTCGCGATGGCCTACCTCCAGCTTCGGCTCGTTAACGACGGCTCGATCGTGGCCCGCCGGCTGGAGTATGGGGGGACGGCCGTGGGAGACCCCTCGGACCCCGTTCGCCCTTCGGACCCGGAGGAGCGACGCGCGCAGCACCTCTTGCGCCGCGGAGCCATCACCCGGCGTCAATACGAAGAGATCATCGCTCGTCGGCACTTCGTCCACGGCGAGATCTCTCGGGCCCAGTACGAAGAGACCGTCCAGACGCTGGAAGAAAGAACGGTCGACGCGCGAAGGGGCGCCCGGCCACCCCCCGGACCCGCCTGAGCCCTGGGGCAAGGATACCTGGGGCAGTCCCGGCGGACCGCCGCTCAGCGGGGCGGGGGCTGGGGAACTCGTCGGCGAACCAGCCAGGCCGTGTATCCCGCCAGCGTCGCCAACGGGCGCGCCGATCGGCGAACCTCGCGAGTCAGTCGGACCGATCGCGGTCGGTAGTCGATGCGGTCGACCCGGAAGTTCGGCTCAAAGGGCTCCACCACCTCCAGCGCGGACAGCCGATGGGGCGGTCCCCAGGCTCCGGTTTCCTCCCGTGCCACCCAGTATAGCAGCAGTTTGGCATCGGGGCGGAGCAGTCGCCCCAATCCGGTGGCGTATTCGTGGCGCTTGAAGGGGGGCAGCGTCTGGAAGCATCCGATGTCCACCGCGGCGCGGAACCGTCGGGGCGGGAGCTGACTCGCGAGGACGTCGTCCACTCGGTAGGCCGGGTTTCGCGTGGTTCCGCCTCGCCGCGACTCGGCCACGCCGATCGCGCCGGGCGCGAGGTCTATCCCGGTCACCTGGAACCCTTGCTTCGCCAACCAGCTCGCATTCGTGCCAAGTCCGCACCCGACGTCGAGAACCGGGCCGGGAGGGCTGAGTTCCCCCCGCCGGACTGCCTGGACCAGGGGTGGGAAGGGCAGCTTCGCGAACCAGGCCAGGTCTTGGATCGAAGCGCTGGCGTAGAGGCGAGTCCACATGGCCCGGTCGGCGGCGGGCATTCCAATCCGGCTGCCGCTCGTTCGCCGCGTCCTGGGGCCGGTCATCGCGGGGCCGATGACCTGG
>JASHXS010000196.1 GCA_030043405.1 Thermoplasmata archaeon
TTGCAGTACCATCGGGAATACTGAGCCACCCACGTCATCGGGTGGCCGCACTTCGGGCAGTTCACGGACTTGCCCTGACTCGGGGCAACCCCTCGGTCGTCGGCCAGCAGGGAGCCGGCCAGCGAGGTCGAGCTCGCGGGGAGTTCGGCCGCTCGGGCCGCGGCGGCGGCGATCTCCTCCCGGGTGTACGGCTCGGCGCGAGTGCGGGCGAATTGGATCAGCGCGACCAGGAACAGCGCCGCCGCCGCGAGGGCCAAGTACCATCCGATGTCCGCTCCCCAGCTCACCGAGATCCCGCCACCGGAGGTCGAGCCCCAGAACGAGCTGCACGTATTGGGCGTCGCGCCACAAGTGCCCCCACCGGCCGTCGCATCCGAGTTGACCGCCCCCGGTTGGGCGAGGGCGACGAAGGTTGGGAGCCCCGCCGCGGCGATGAGGGCGACGAGCACGAGGACCACGGTCAGGTTCAGCGAGCTGCGCTTCCGGAGCTTCGTGGTGGCCCCGGCGTATCCGAGGACCACGGCCAGCAGACCGACGAGCACCGCGACGAGGCCGATGCCCAGGATGGCTTCGTAAATCTGACCCACGTGGACGAGGTTCGAACCCGCGTACAGATCGGTGTTCGTCACGGCCGCGCCGCCCGTTCCCGTGACGGACTGGAAGGAGTTCCCCGGCAGGAAGCTGCGGACGGTCGAGCCGCCCGCCCCCTCCGACGACAAGCCCCACCAGGAAACTCCCATCGATACGGCCAGGAGGATCGTCCCGAACAGCACGAGCGTCGAGGCCGTGAGCCGCACCGACCGGGTCGGTCGCTTCGCCCGGGGCGGCTTGTACACGTACGGGGTGATCGGCGTGTTCGTCGGGGGCGGCGGCGGGGTTCCGAGAGTTCCTACCTGAGTCATGTGTAGACGCCGGGCCCTTCTATCGACGCCTCGACCCCCTTCATAGACCTGTCGATGACTGCGGGGAGAAGAATCGCCGTTTCCCGAGGAGAAGTATCCATCCATGGAAATCGAGGATGGTGCGTACGAGTGGCCGTCGGGGTACTAAGTCGTTGGGGCATCCGTGGTTCCACGTCGACCGGGCGCCGGTCGCCCGGCCCTCGGGGCGGATCGGCGACGGGGTCCGGTTCGGGGGAGGCCGGGTCGGGCGCTCGCCGGATCTTACGCCGGGCGGGCGTAACGCCCGGTGAAGTCCAGGATCCGTTTCCAGGAGTCCTGGCACGCGTCGCGATGCTCGGCGAAGGAGCGGTCAAAGTAGCTGTGGGGAGCGCCCGCGTACGTGTGCGCCTCGACGTCCAGGCCACGGCCCCGGACCTCCCGGGCAAACTCCTCGAACTCGGCCGCGGGGGTGCCTTGGTCGGCTCCCCCCAAGAGCATCAGGAGCGGGGCGGTCATCTTCGGGATGGCCGCTCCGGCGCGCTCCATCGGGTGGCCCCCATAGAACCCGATGCAGCCGGCCAGGCCATGGCCCTCGCCGGATTGCCGCCAGGAGTTGGCGCCGCCGAAACAGAACCCGACGGTGAAGATGGCCAGCCCGGGGGACTCCCGTCGCAGTTGCTCCACGGCGGCCCGCACGTCCTGGGCGACGCCCTCCGGGGTGGCCTTCGGAAAGTGAGACTTCCAGTCGAAGGAGTCGTCCCGCCGGCCGACGCCCGCGCTCCGCCCGAAGTAGTCGATGGCGATCGTCCGATATCCCGCCTCGGCGAAGCGGACGGCGAGATCTTCATAGTACGGGTGGAGTCCGCGCACGTCGGGCAGGATCACCATTCCCGCCACCACTGGGCCGGCGGGGATGGCGCGGTACGCCAGGAACCTCGTCCCGTCGGAGGCGGTGAGCTCGAAGGGGGCGTGTTCGCCGACCGGACCCTTTCGGGGGGGCTCGGGGGCCCGCGAGTCGTCAGTATGGCACATGGAGGGGGCCAGGCCGGGTCAGGTAGTATCGCTAGCGGGGGTCCCGGGCGCGAGGGTCGGCGCGCTTCGTTACTCCGGCAGCCCCATCGACTTCCACGCCGGGTACCGCAGCAGGGTTCCCTCGCACACGTTGGCGATGTAACGTCCCCGAACCCGAAACTGCATGATGCGCTTCCCTTCTCTCGCCAGGTGCGCCCAGTTCGACTTGGTCTCCGGGTTCTGTTCGATCCCTTCGATCGCCTGATCGCCGTGGGCGAAGGTCAGGAACCGGAGCCCCTTGGCCCGGGTCCGGGCGACCTCGTACGCCGTACCGTCCAGGTACACTCGGTCGAGTCCGTCGACGAGCGTCTGCTGCCACGCGCTGATCAGCAAGCCGCTGAGCGTCATGGGCCCGTAGTGACGGGAGGCTCCCGATGGGTATCTATCCTCCGAGCGCGGCCAGGCCGCCGGGCGCCCGTTTCCCACTCGACGCCGACCCGCCCGGTGTCGCGGGCCGGTGTTTCAACCCCCCTGCCCGAGGGTTAAGCAAGCTGGCTGCTCTGGGAAGCGGGTTGGCATGAAGGCTCCGAAACTGGCCAAACCTCCGGCGAGGGCGCCGGTCCTCACGACCAGCCCCCGGGCCGCCCGCCGGCTGATGCTCGCGAAGCAGCACCTCTGGGGACCCGAGCCACGTACGGCGAGCCCGTCCGACGTTGTCTCGATGGTCCGCGACCTCACCTACCTTCAGCTCGACCCCGTCCCGATCGTGGCGCCGGCGCTCCA
>JASHXS010000197.1 GCA_030043405.1 Thermoplasmata archaeon
CTTCGAGACGGCAAAACAGCAGATCGATATCGTCGCGGACCTGCTCGGCATCACCCCCGGCGTCCGCGAGGTGCTGAAGCACCCGAAGCGGGAACTCACGGTCAACTTCCCCGTCCGGATGGACGACGGGTCGTACAAGGTGTTCACCGGCCACCGCGTGCAGTACAACATGGCGCGCGGCCCGACCAAGGGCGGGATCCGCTACCACCCCGGCGTCACGCTGGACGAGGTCCGCGCGCTCGCCGCCTGGATGACGTGGAAGTGCGCCGTCGTCAACATCCCCTACGGAGGGGCGAAAGGCGGCGTCGTCGTCGACCCGAAGAAACTCTCGTCGGGCGAGCTCGAACGCCTCACCCGCCGCTACGCGACCGAGATCGCGCCGATCATCGGGCCGGAGATGGACATCCCGGCGCCGGACGTCTACACCGACTCCCAGACGATGGCCTGGATCATGGACACCTATTCGATGCTCAAGGGATACTCCGTCCCCGGCTTCGTGACGGGGAAGCCCATCAGCCTGGGCGGCAGCGAGGGACGAGGCGAAGCGACGGGGCGCGGCTGCGCCTACGTCATCCGCGAGGCCGCTCCGCACGCGGGCGTGAAGGTCAAGGGCGGCACGGTCGCCGTCCAGGGCTTCGGCAACGCGGGCAGCATCGCCGCCAAGCTGCTCTACGATGAGCAGGGCGCCAAGATCGTCGCCGCCTCAGACACGAAGGGCGGCATCTGGAACGCGGACGGGTTCAACCCGCACGCGGTCGAGGCGCACAAGCAGAAGACCGGCTCCGTCGTCGGCTTCCCCGGCGCCAAGACGATCACCAACGAGGAGGTCCTCGAGGCGAAGGCGGACATCCTGATCCCCGCGGCGCTCGAGAACCAGATCACGGGGAAGAACGCGGACAAGATCCAGGCGAAGATCGTCGCGGAGGCCGCGAACGGCCCGACGCTCCCGGCGGCGGACAAGATCCTCTTCGAGAAGAAGGTCACCGTCCTCCCGGACGTGCTCGCGAACGCCGGCGGCGTGACGGTGAGCTACTTCGAGTGGGCGCAGGACATCCAGGGGTTCTTCTGGAGCCTCGAGGAGGTCAACCGCCGGCTCGAGTCCGTGATGGTCCGCTCCTACGCGGACGTCCACAAGGTCGCGGAGGAGCGCCACGTCCACAACCGGACGGCGGCGTACGTGCTCGCGATCGGGCGCGTCGTCGACGCGATCCGGATCCGCGGCATCTATCCGTAGAGCCGATGGACGACCTCCCACGCTGCCGCGCGGCAACGTGGGCCGACATCGACCGGTGGGCCGACCGGCTCGAGGAGAAGGTCCGGGCCGCCCGCGCGGTGCCCGAGGCGATCGTCGGGCTCACCCGAGGCGGCTGGGTCCCGACCCGCCTGCTCGCGGACCGGCTCGGGGTCCACCGGGTCGTTTCGCTCCGGGCCCAGCACTGGGGCATCACGGCCACCCCCACCGGCGCCGCCGCCCTCACGGAGGGACTCTCCGGACCGGTGAAGGACCAGCGCGTGCTCGTGGTCGACGACATCACGGACACCGGCGATAGCCTTCGGCTCGCGGTCGACCATGTCCGGAAGGCAGAGCCGTCCCGCGTCGAGAGCGCGGCGTTCCTCCACATCGCCCGTTCGACGTTCACCCCGACCTACTACGCTGAGGAGATCCCGCGAGACGAGTGGGTCTGGGTCGTCTTCCCGTGGAACTACTGGGAGGACCTCCGGACCCTGGCCGCCAAGGCGGCGGAGTACGGCCCCAGTCTCGAAGCGATGCGGAGCACGCTCCGCGTCAAGTCTGGCCTGGACGTGCCGCTCGCGGACCTCCAACGGGTCCGCGCCGAGACGCCCTAGCCCCCGATCGAGTCCGCCGGCGCCCGGCGCGCCACGACCTTCCAGTACTGCTGGAGGCCCCCCGCGGCGAGGATCAGGCCGAGCCCCACGCCGAGCAGGCCCACGAGCAACGGGAGGTCCGAGTTCGGCAGCGTGTTCTCGAGATAGCGCACGAGGTCGAGGATCCCGTAGCTCAGCACGCCGGTCCCGAGGATCGAAGTGGCGGCGACCGCGAACGTCCGCGGGAAGCGGCCCCGCGAGAAGGTGCGCCGGACCGCCCGGCCGACCTCCCAGACCAACGCCCCGGTGATCCACCAGATCAGACCGGTTTCGATGAAGAAGAGGACGCGGATGAGCGGGGCGCTGGCCAGGTGGGCGGAGTAGGAGTTGTACCCTTCCAGGAACCCCACGCCGACGAGCGCGAGGGAAAAGAGCCCGAAGCCGAAGGCCGCCGACCCCTGACGGATGTCCGTCGAGGCGGACCGGAGCGAGTCGATGATCGCCTCGTCGATGTCGAACGTCCAGAAGATGAGGTAGATCCCGAGCAGAATCGAGAGGCCGATCACGCCCCAGAGCAGCACCCCGCCGGCCGCCGCGATCCCGAGAATCAGCAGCACGAGGGCGAACGGCAACACCGTCTTGGCGCGAAGCTTGGGGTCCTTCAGCGCCCGAACGAGCGTGTAGTACGTCGACTCGAGCGACGCGCTCTGGCGGACGTAGACGCGACGCACCCCGTCGACCCGGACCCGCGAGGCGAGGATCGGGAACAGGTACTCGTCCTCCGCCCCGTCGCTGACCAGGTGAGCCGAGGTGGCCCGCACGCGCTCGAGGACCTGGTCGAACTGATCGGCGACCCGCCGGTCGGAGAGCACGCCGACCTTCGGCGAACCGGTGAGGACGCACACCTCGCAATCCTCCCCGGCCCCCCGGAGCTCGTCGAGGAGGCTCACCGCGGCAAAGATCGCATTCGTGTCGGAGTCCTCGGGGTCGACGACCGCGAGTTTCGTCGCGGCTTCCACCGCCTCGGCCCGTCCGACGACCGGTCCAGCGACCCCCGCCTTCCGGCCGAGGTCGTCGTCCCGGTCGACGCAGACGACGAGCCGCATGGCCCGGAAAGTAGACCCCCCGTGGGGCTTAACAGCATGGGTGGCGGGCCCGCCCGTCGAGGGGAGCGGACGCCCCGTCCGCCGTCCGTCGGACGGGCGCGCGCATACCGTTATACCCGAAGTCCCTCCGTACGACCGCTCCCATGGTCGACCTGCCGGACAAGAAGACCGACTTCATCGACTGGTACCTGGCGGTCGTCGAGGCCGCCGGCGTCACGGACAAGCGGTACCCGGTGAAGGGGATGAACGTCTGGACCCCGTACGGGTTCCGGGCCCGGCGCAACCTGGACCGGATC
>JASHXS010000198.1 GCA_030043405.1 Thermoplasmata archaeon
CCGCTCTCCTCGCCGATCTTCGAGCCCGGGCCCCCGCAGCCGGGCGCGATCGAGGTCTCGCGGGTCGTGGACCGGGCGATCCGGGCCGCCGAGGCGATCGACCTCACGCGCCTATGCGTCACGCCCGGCGAGAAGTCGTGGGTCTGCTACGTCGACCTCCACGTGATCGACCATGCCGGCAACCTCATCGACGCTGCCATGCTCGCGGGCGTGGCGGCGCTCACCCACGCCACCGTCCCGGCCAAGCGGTTCGGGATTGCCGAAGCCGACTACCCGCTGGACGTCCAGCACGTACCGGTGGAGTGCACCTTCGTGCGGCTGGGCGAGGCGATCGTCGTCGACCCCTCGTTCGACGAAGAGCAGGCCGCCCAGGGCCGTCTGACCGTGGCGACCGACGAATTGGGTCGGGTCGTGGCCATGCAGAAGGGTCTGGTCGGCGCCTTTTCCCCGGACGACGTACGGGACATCGTTAAGCGGGCGCTGGCTCACGGGGACCGGCTGCGGCGGGCCGCCCGAGGAGGCACTGGATGAGCAAGCGGACGAAGAAGGTCAACCTCACCGGCTGGATGGGCCCGCGCTACGGGATCCGGATCCGCCGGCGTGTCCTGGACCTCGACCGGGCCCGGGCCGCCCCGGCCGGGTGCCCGAAGTGTTCGACCATGACGATCCAGCGCGTGGCGAGCGGGGTGTTCGAATGTCGGCGATGCGGGACCCGGTACGCGTCGAACGCGTACGTCTTTGCGGCCCCACCCCCGATCACCCGCACCGAGAAGGACGCCGCGGCGGGCAACGCTTAAGCGGACGGTCCCGGTAGAACGCCCATGTTCCGGTGTATTCGCTGCCAGGAGGCGCTCCCCTCCGACGCGAACCTCTTCGGGGTCCGCTGCGATAACTGCGGCGGGAAGATCTTCACGAAGGAGCACCCCAACGTGAAGAAGGTCCTGAAGGCGCGCTAGGCGCCGGGCCTACCCGTCCATCGGCCAGCCCGCGAGTCGACACGCGGCCACCACCACCCGGCGGGGCTCTCCTCGGAGAGATCCGCGGTGGGCTCGCGCCGTGAGCGCATACAATCGGAGCGCGGCGGCGCAGCTCGACTCGAACGAGGCCCCGTTCGTCCCGAGCGCCGTCCGCTGCGCCCGACGGAACTCCGGACCCGCGCGTCGGCCCGCGATCTCCCAGAGTCCGTTCTCCGACTCCCAAGCGATCTCGTGCGAGAGGAGCCAGAGGGGGGCCATCGCATTCGTGAGCAGGTTCCGCTGGACGGCCGCCGTCTCCCGGTTCCCCTCGGCGAGCGCGCGCGTCAGCTTGGCGACCTCTTCCGCCCAGTCGGCCAGCTGCTCGGCCACATACCGTTCCCGGCGGCCGCGGAGGGTTCGCCAGGAGAAGCGCCGCGCCTCGCGCTGGAGTCGGCCGGCGGTCCCGTTCGGGTCCCGCAGGATCCGGGCCGATCGCCAGCCGGGGACCGCCCCGTCGAACCGAGCGGGGCTCCGAAGTTCGCGCCGCTGGTGGAGGGCCGTGTGGTACACCACGGAGACGAACCGGCCCTCGCGCAGGAGCATCCGGTGGCGTGCCTCCGCCCCGATCACCCAGAGGTCGACGTCCGACGCCGTGAAGGCGTCGCCCCGGGCCCAGCTGCCGGCGAGCACGACCGCGCGGCGGCCCGATGGGTCCAGTTCGTCCGCCAGCCGACGGGCAAGCGCCCGTACCTCCCGGTGCTCGGCGGGCGTGGCGGGACGGTTGGGAGGTCGAGCTCCCGGCGGGCTCCGACCGTTCGGCATGCCGACCCCAAGCCCGGTCGAGGATTACCTCTGAGCCGTCGGCCGGGCCCAAGGGGCGGGGGCGTCCTCCCGACCCCGAGCAGGTCGACAAACCGTTTCCGTGGGCTCCGCTTGGACCCGCCGTGGAAGGCCCTACGGTTCGGTTTCTCGGGGGCGTCCGGGAGATCGGGGGCAACAAGATCCTGATCGAAGACGGCCCGGACCGGGTGCTCTTCGACTTCGGACCCTCGTTCTCGCCCCGGATGGAAGAGTACTACGTCGACTATCTCCAGCCTCGATCCACGTGCCCCGCCAAGGACCTGCTCGAGTTCGATCTGCTCCCCCGTATCCCGGGTCTCTACTCCAAGGAGGCGCTCGGCGACTCCGACCTCGCGTACGTGCCTCCCGAGGTCAGCGCGATCTTCGTCAGCCACGCCCACGCGGACCATGCGGGGCATCTTCGGCTGGTCGACCCGGAGATACCGGTGTATGTCGGGGAGGGGACGCGAACCCTCCTGGACGCGATCTCGAGCTCGACCACCATGAAGTACGGCGAGCACCCCTGGCGCGTCTTCCAGGACGCGACGCCGGTGCGGGTCGGGCGGATCGAGGTCGTGCCGTATCCGGTCGACCACTCGATCCCGTTCGCGTACGGATTCCTGATCCGGACCAGCGGAGGGACCCTGGCCTACACCGGGGATTTCCGACAGCACGGCCCCAGGGCCCCGGATACCCATCGCTTCTTCGAGGCGGTCGCCCGCGAGGGCGTGGACGGCCTCATCATCGAGGGGACCCGGGCCGGCCCGGACCCCCGTCGCAATCTGACCGAGGAAGGCGTCCGCGCGAGCGTCGATCGGGTCTTGGACGGGCACCGCGCCCTGGCCCTGGCGTGCACGTACCCGCGCGACGTCGACCGGCTGTCGACCCTCCACGCCGCCGCGGTCGCCGCCGACCGCTCCCTCGTGGTCTCTGTCCGCACCGCCCACTTGTTGACGCAGGTCGCTCCGCGTCTGCCGCCCGGCACCGTTCCGATCCCGGGTCGTTCGGCTGGGATCGAGGTGTACGCCCGCCGCAAGCTGAAGTCGTACGTATGGGAGCGCCCCTTCCTCGAACAGGCCTTGCCGGCGGACGAGGTCAGCCGCGACGGCCGCCGGTACCTCCTGGCGCTGGACTTCCAGCACTTCCCGGAGCTGATCGACCTTCGTCCCGAGACGGGCAGTCCCTACATCCATTCGATGAGCGAGCCGTTCAGCGAGGACGACGTGTCGGACCACGTCATGCACAACTGGCTCGACCACTTCGGCCTCGTGTTCCACCAGATGCACGCGAGCGGTCACGCCTCAGGAGCCGAACTGCTCGAGCTGATCCGCCAGACCCGGGCCCGGACCGTCTTCCCGATCCACACCGAGCACCCGGAGGCGTTCGAGACCGCGGGACCCACCGTCCGCCCTCCCGAACTCGGGAAGGCCTACCCCGTCGGGACGACGCGGTAGCCCGAGGCGATAAGTCCCCCCGACCCTCCTCCGGCCGTGGAACCGGACCGCCTACCCACCGGGGTTGACTCGGTCGACCGCCTGCTCGGTGGGGGACTGGAGACCGATTCGGTCACAGAGCTGTACGGGGAAGGCGGGAGCGCCAAGACGCTCTTCTGCCTCCAGGTGGCCCAGCGCGTGGCGCGCGAGGGCCGCTGGGTGTTCTACATCGACACCGAGGGGGTGAGTGTTGACCGGCTACGGGCGATCGCCGGCGACGAGCTCGAGAAACTGCTGAAGCGGGTCCTCCTGTCCACTCCCAAGGATCTCGCCGAGCAGACCGCCGCGGTCCGTACGGCGTGCGCGCTGGCCCGGGAAGGGAAACGACCGGTCGGCCTGCTCGTGGTCGACTCCGCCACGGCCTACTACCGCCTCTCGCTCTCCGGGCCCGAGGAGGACGACGCGCGACAGGCCCTGTCGCTGGAGATCGCCGACCTCGTCCGCACGGCGCTCGACGCGCACCTGCCGGTGGTCTTCACGAATCAGGTCTGGCGGAGCGTGCGGGACAATCGCCTCGAGCCACTCGGGGGTTCGTTCCTCAACCACGCCGCCAAGACCATCCTGTTCTTCGAGCGGCTCCCCGGTCCCGATCGCCGGGTCGTGCTCATGAAGCACCGCTCCCGTCCCGAGGGGGCGGCTCGCTTCCGGATCACCTCCACGGGGCTGGAGTCCCTGGGGGGCGCTTGAAACCAAATAAACCGGGAGCGCGTGGGGAATTCGTGGTCGAACCGGTCGAGGTCGCGGATGTGCCGACCCCCATCGGCACCTTTCGGATCGTCTACCATGGCTCCAGCGTCCGCGTGGTCGACCTCCTCGAGAACGGAGTTTCGCAAAGTGGGATCCCGCCGGGGGCCCTTCGCCGCCGCCCTCCGTTCGCGGCGGGCACTCCGCCCCGTCAGTTGAGCGACTACTTCCGGGGGCGACGGGAGCACTTCGACGTCGCCGTCGACCCCGATACTTCCTCGGAGTTCGACCGGGCCGTCTGGGCTTCCCTCCTCGAGGTCGGCGCCGGTCGCACGGTCACGTATGCCGAGCTGGCGCGCCGGGCCGGCTACTCCGGGTCCGCGCGGGCCGTCGGCGGGGCGATGGCCCGCAACCCGATCCCGATCATCATCCCCTGCCATCGAGTGGTCGGCAGCGGGGGTTCGACCACAGGCTTCGGGCTCGGCCTCTGGCGGAAACGGTGGCTGCTCGACCACGAGGGCGCCTGGCCCATTCGATCCCGCTCCGCGGAGGGACCGCGGGGACGGGCCCAGAAAACGCTGGACGGCCCGTGGGGCGG
>JASHXS010000199.1 GCA_030043405.1 Thermoplasmata archaeon
CCGCCCCACCGGCGGTCAGGGTTCGCGCGAGCTCGACGAAGGCCGTACGTAGAACGATGACCGCGCGAGCGAGGTCCTCTTCGGGCACCGACTCTTGGGCGGTGTGGTCCAGGTGGGGGTCGCCCGGTCCGTACGCGGCGCCCGGAACGCCCCAGACCGGGCCGACGAGGTTCCAGTCGGAGGTCCCCCCTTTCCGCCAGAGGGTGGGGCGGCCGCCGGCCGCTCGCACGCCGACTTCCAGCGCGCGAACGACCGGAGTCCCTCGGTCCGCCTCCAAGGGCTCGATCTGGACGGTGACGGTCCGTTGCGGATGACCCGGATCCGCCGGCAGCCCTCGCAGCACCGCCGTCGTGGAGGTGCCGGGCGGGAGTCGAAGGTCGAGGCGGACGGCGATCGCCTCCGCATCGCCCTCCTCCCGCGACTCGACGCCGATGACCTTCATCGTGAGCGAGCGAAAGGGGGACTCGCGCTGCTGGGTGCCGACCCACGCGCGCACGGCCTGGATCCAGTCGAAGGCGACGTCCGAGGTGGTCGGGCGCGGGGAGGAGAGGTGGGACCGCTCGCCTTGGAACCGCGCCTCCAGCCGGAGGTCTCCCTTGTAACCGACCGTCACCCCATCCCACCGGCTCGGCTCCCCGGCGATGAGGGCGTCCACGTCGCGACGGGCGAGCAGATGACGAGCCCCCCGGCTGTCGGTCTCCTCTCCGACGGCGGCGATGACCTCGAGCGTTCCCGGCCCGGCGAAGTCCCCGCCGGCTCGGAGGGCGCAGGCGAGGGGACCCTTGGCGTCCACCGCGCCCCGGCCGACGACCCGGCCCGCGAGGCGACGCACCGGCAGCCGCCCGGGAACGGTGTCAATGTGGCCGAGAAAGACGATCCGGGGCCGCCCGTGTCCACGTCGGGCGATCCCGTTCCCCGCGCGGTCGCGGGACACCGAGTATCCGAGCGCGCGGGCAATCTTCTGGAACTCCTGGACGGCCGCTGTCTCCTGACCGCTCGGGCTGTACTGGCGCAAGAGACGTACCAGAATGTCGGTCTCATCCACGGCCGATCACCTCTTCGATCGCCGCAAGCCCGGCCGAGAGATCCTCCTCGGGGATGACCAGCGGTGGGATCAGTCGGAGCACCGTCGGGCCCGCGGAGATGGCGAGGAACCCCTTCTCCTCCAGTCGCGCCAGGTACGGGGCGGCTCGCTCCCGGAGCTCGATCCCGATGAGCAAGCCCAGCCCGCGGACTTCGCGTACCTTCTCCGGAGGCAGCCGGGCCAACCGATCTCGAGCCTGCGTACCGAGTCGTTCGGCCCGGTCGGCCAGCCGGTCTCGGACGGTGACCTCGAGCGCGGCGACCCCGGCCGCGCACGCGAGCGGGGAGCCGCCAAAGGTCGAGTGATGCGTCGAATGGAACCGGCGCTGGACGTCCGCGGTCGTCACGGTCGCGCCGATCGGGACACCGCCCGCCAGCGACTTGGCCAGGGTGAGCAGGTCGGGCTCGATCCCCCATCGCTCGAACGCGAACAGTCGACCGGTCCGCCCGAGCCCGGTCTGCACTTCGTCGAAGGCCAGCAGGGCCCCCTTCGCCTGGGTCCGGCGTCGGGCTTCCTCGAGGAATTCTCGGTCGGCGACGTGCACGCCCCCCTCGCCCTGGACGGGTTCGAGGAGGACGAGGGCGGTCGTCTCGTCGATTGCCTCGCGTAGCGCGGCCACGTCGTTGAAGGGCACGTGGACGAAACCGGGCACCAGCGGCTCGAACCCCTCGCGGAACTCCTTCCGCCAGGTCGCGCTCAACGCCCCGTACGTTCGTCCGTGGAACCCGCGCATCGCCGCGACAACCTTCGGACGGCCGGTGGCCGCCCGGGCGAACTTGATCGCCGCCTCGACTGCCTCCGTGCCGGAATTCGAGAGGAAGACCCGGTCGAGCCCGGAGGGCAGGAGCGCGGTCAACCGGGCGAGGAACTCGGTTCGGACTGGGACGTCGTATCCGCTCCCCAGGAACAGCAGCTCGGCGGCCTGGCGTTGCACGGCCCGGACCACCTCCGGATGGCTGACCCCCAGGTTCCCGACCCCGTGGGAGGCGCCGAGGTCGACGAATCGCCGCCCGCCCGCGTCCCAGAGGGAGGCGCCCTCTCCCCGCACGAGGGTCAACGGGGGCCGGGCAGGCTGGACGAACGAGTGCGAAGCCGGAAAGGGCGCGGGGTCGCTCACGAGAAGACCGTCCCCGCTCCCTCGAGCGCCCGTGCGACGGGGGCGGGGCCCTGTGATGAAGCGATGACGACACGTCCCACGCCCCCTTGGAGGGCCTCTTTCGCGGCGAGGACCTTCTTCCGCATTCGACCGGCGGCGAGCGGGAGGACCTCCTCGATCGCCTGCCGGTCCACGGACGGGATCACCGTCGCAGGGTCGGTCGGGTCGCGACGGAGCCCGGAGACGTTCGTCAACAGGAGGAGTTCCGGGGCCGCCAGCGCGACGGCGATGGCGGCGGCGGCCCGGTCCGCATCGACGTTGACGACCTCGCCGGAGGCCGTGACGGCCGGAGGTCCCACCACCGGCACCAGGTGGGCGCCGAGGAGGGTCCGAAGTAGTGTCGGGTCGGCCGACTCGATCGTGCCTGACCAGTCGTCGGTCACCCGCAGGACCTTGCCGTCGACCACGGCGCGGGCCCCTTCCTTTCGCCGGGCCCGGAGGAGCCCGCCGTCCACCCCCGAGAGACCGACGGCCCGCACGCCTCGGGCGGCGAAGCCGGCCACGAGGGCGGTCTGGATCTTCCCGGCCAGCGCGAGTACGACGACTTCCAGATGCGCCGGGTCGCTCTTTCGGGAGACCACGCCGCTCGGGGACGTGTAATACTCGGGCGCCCGCCCGAGCGCGGTGCCCAGCCGATCGACCTCGTCCGAACCCCCGTGGACGAGGACGAAGTCCTGGCGGGTCGCGAGGTCGTCCAGGACCGGGTCGAGGGCATTGCCGGCCGCGCCTCCCACCTTGACGACGAGCGTCACGGGGTCACACCGGGTGAAGCCCCAGGAAGTCGAGGGCGGTCGTCTCGGGGAACCCCGCGCGCAGGTTGAACGACTGCACCGCGGCGCCCGCGGCCCCCTTCATCAGATTGTCCAGCGCCGCGAGCGCCACCACCCGCGTCGTGTGGGAGTCGGCCGCAAATCCGACATCGCAGAAGTTGGTGCCCTGGAGGATCTTCGGCTCCGGTTCCCGGAACCAGCCCTCCGCCTCGTGGACGATCCGGACGAAGGGCTCAGACCCGTACGCGGCCCGGTACGTCCGCCAGAGTTCCTTCTCGTCGACGGGGCGGGTGGTGAACGCGTGGACGGTCGCCAACACTCCGCGCACCGCCTCCACCGCGTGGCACGTCAAGGCGACCGAGGCACCCGTCTCCTGCTCGATCTCGGCGGTATGGCGGTGGCCGGCGGGCGCGTACGCGCGCATCACCCCCGAGCGCTCCGCGTGGAGGCCCGCCGGGCCAGCGTCCCGGCCACTCGCGGACGAGCCGCTCTTGGCGTCGATCACCACGGGACCGGGGGCCAGGAGTCCGGCCCGGGCGAGTGGTGCGAGCGCCAAGATCGAGGCGGTCGAGATGCAGCCTGGCACGGCGATGATCGGCGCGGTACGGAGGGCTTCGCGGTGCAGTTCCGGGAGCCCGTACACGCTCCGCGAAAGCAGTTCCGGGTACGGGTGGGGGCGCCCGTAGTACCGCGGATACTCGTCCGGGTTCTTCAGCCGATAGTCGGCCGAGAGGTCGACGACGAGACCTCCGGAGTCGAGGAGGCCCGGCACCCGCTCCATCGACTCGCCGTGGGGCGTGGCCAGGAACGTAACGTCGGCTCGTCCGAGGGCCGCGTGGGGCGAGAAGACCAGCGTGGTCGCCTTCCGCAGGTTCGGGTGAGCGCGGGTGACGGCCTTTCCGGCCATCGAGTCCGACGTCACCTGGACGACCTCCACGTCCGGGTGTCGAAGGAGCAGGCGGAGGAGCTCGCCCCCGGTGTAGCCGGAGCCCCCGACGATCGCGGCTTTCATCGGCGCCCGGCCTGGACCGTGTACTCGAGGATCTTCCCGGCCACGTCGGCCCCCGTGGCGGCGCTGAGCGCCTTGAACTCGGGGGTCGGGTTCACCTCGTGGACGGTGAGGCCGCTCGGGGCCTCCATCAGGTCGACGGCGAGGACTCCGCCGCCGACGGCCTGGGCCGCGCGCAGGGAAAGTTCCCGGAGCTCCGGGCCGATCTCCGCCGGTGCGGTGGTGGCACCGCGGGCCGCGTTGGTGCGCCAGTCGGCCGAGTGGCGGTACATCCCGGCGACGACCTCGTCGCCGACCACGAATACCCGCAGGTCACGGTCCGGCTTCGGGACGTACTCCTGGACGTAGATGACCGAGTGGAGCGGCGAGGTGAGGGCCGCCTTGTGCTCCAGGATCTGCTCCGCCTCCTCGGCGTCGTCGACCTTCGCCATGAGCCGGCCCCAGGACCCGACCGCCGGCTTCAAGACCGCCGGATACCCGACCTGTTCGATCGCCTTCATCGCGGCCTCCGGTGAGAGCGCGATCACCGTCCGGGGGGTCGGGATACCCCGCTCCTGGAGCCGAAGCGAGGTGAGGATCTTGTCGCCCGCGAGTTCCACCACGTCCGGCGCGTTGACGGTCGGTACGCCGTAGTGGGCGAAGCAACGGGTCGCGTAGAGCGACCGCGTGTGGCTGACCGAGCGGTTCAGGACGACGGACGGGAGCTGCGCGGGCGGTTCCAGCCCGAACGTGGTCTCGCCGTCGTCGATGCGCTCCACGGCGATGCCGCGGGCCTCGGCGGCCGCGAGGAGAGCCTTCTCCTCGGGCCGGATGATCG
>JASHXS010000200.1 GCA_030043405.1 Thermoplasmata archaeon
GGAGCTCTCTACGCATACGAGCGACAGTTCCCCGAAGTGGCCGCCGAGAAATCGCGCGGGCTCCGGGCCCACTACGACGTGCAGACGCCTTCCACCCACGAGTTCTTCCGAGTCCACACGGCGGCGGACGTCGAACACTCCGCGGCGGAACGCTCGATCCTTCAACGCGAACTTCGACGGGGCGGACCGGCTCCGGCGGAGGCCCTCCGTGGCGTGGATGCGTCGCTGGCCGCCTGGTGGCGATTCCTCGACGGTTTCGGTATCGCGCCCTAGGGCGGCGCCGCGCCCGAGGACCCGGGGGACGAGAGCGCCCCCAGGAGCCGGGTTCCGTCCGGGGACCCCAGTCCCGTACACGGGTCCCAGCCGGGACCGGCTTCGTATCCATCGTTGTTCCCGACCGTGATGTCGTGGAACGTGGCAGCGACGCCGGCGGTGTACAGTCGCGGGTTGAGGAAACCCACGGGAGCCCCCAAGGCCGCGTTCAGGAGGGCGACCAGCGCCGCCCAGAGGGGCGCGACCGCGCTCGTCCCGCCGATGACCGAGGCGGCGCCATCGATCCAGACCGAGAAGCCGGTCGCCGGATCCGCATCGCCCGCCACGTCCGGGACTCCCCGGCCCGGCTGGCCCGCGGGGGAAGGGGGCACGGAGGCCCCCGCCTGGTACGACGGCACTCCGAACTGCTGACTGACGCCGCCGCCCGTGGCACCCTCGCCTTGGGCGAGGTCGTTCCACACCGTCTCGCTCGTAATGGAGGTCCCGCTCAGGGTCAAGCGGGTCCCCCCGCAGGCGAGGGCATACGGACTGGACGCGGGGAAGTCGACCTCGAGCGCACCGCCCGAACTTCCGTCGGTCGCCCCGTCGTCGCCGGCCGCGACCGTCACGGTGATGCCCATGGTCGCGGCGTCCTCGAGCACGGAGTTCAGGGCCTCCATCGCCTGCGCCGTCCACGAGCTCTCCGGCCCGCCCCAACTGACGGAGACGACCATGGGCCGGTACGTCGTGTCGTGCACGGCCGCGCTCAGGCCGTCCAGGAACCCCTGGTCCGTGTTGGGAGCGAAGTACGCGACGAGGTTCGCGCCCGGGGCGAGCGCGCCCGCGATCTCCAGGTCGAGCTCGACCTCCCCGTCCGGGCCGTCCGGGTCCCCGGTCGGCGCGTTGGTCGCACCATCCACGGCGACCGCACTCACGGTCGGGACCGGGAGGCCGAGCGCCTGGAAGAACTGGGTCAGGTCGGACAAGGCGTACCCGCCCCCGAGTTCCAGGACGCCGATCGACTGACCCGCCGCGCCCCGGGCCGTGGGGAAGGCGTAGGCGGCGCCGACGGTCGGGGGACTGTACGCCGGGGGGGCGGTCGCATCAACCCCACGCCGGCGGAAATGCGTGCGGGCTTGGCGACGGTTGTCCAGCCCGAATACCCCTACCACACGGTCGGCCAGCTCCTCGGGGAGCTCGATGGGGCCCGTACGACCTCGGTAACTGCCATCGGCGTAGGTCCAGCGTTGGAGCCGGACGCCGAACGCTCGTTCGACCGAGCGGAGCGGGCCGGCCAGGTGGACCAATCGGGGCCCGACCTCCTCGGAGACGACCGTCAGCCCGGACCGTTCGGCGAACGCCCGGACGCGATCCCGATCCTCCGGGCTGGCCCCGTGTCGGTCCGCGAACTGCTCTCGGGTCAAGAAAGGGGTCCGGCCGGCGGCGTCGGCTCGATCGTCGGCGACCCGGGGCAGTGGGGGACCGTCGGGACGCCGGCGTAGCAGCAGCGTGACCTCGACCAGCTCGTCCGGCCGCGGGACGCCGAGCGCTCGGGCCCCCGCCAGCGGAGCACGGTCGCTTCCACGCAGCTGCATGGCCCAGCCGAGGGGCCCGGGCGTATACTACGTGGCGGTCGGGGCGTCCGCGGGGGCCAGTACCCCACCGGCGAGTCGCCCGAGGATCCAGATCGTCGCCAGCGAGAGCACGAAGACCGTGAGCATCACCGCCACGATCCCGAACAGCTCCACACCGAATTGGTGGGCCGCGGCGGTGCCGCCGCCGAAGAGGAAGCCGTTGGGGAGTGTGGGGAATCCAGAGCCGGCGGCGAACGTCGTCTGGGCGAAGAAGGCGATCATCGCGACCCCGAAGAGCCCGCCGACCAGATGGCCGGGGAGGAGTCCCACGGGATCCGCGAACCAGGTCCGCTTCGAGAAGTATCGCTCGGCCGCGAGGAAGATCGGGCCGCCGAGGAAGCCGAGGATCAGCGCGCTGCCGGGGCTGACGAACCCCGCGAGCGGCGTGATGATGATGAGGCCCATGAGGACCCCGTTGACCCCGAGCAGGAGCTTCGGTTGTTCCACGCCGAGGAGGAAGGCGCAGCCGACCGTGCTGACGGCGGCGGCGGAGGCCGCGAGGAAGGTCGTCAGTACGACCACGACCGCCTCGTCGTTGAACTGGAGGACGCTGCCGGGATTGAAGCCGAACCAACCGACCCACAGCAGGAGAATCGCGAGCGTGAGCCAACCGGGGCTCATGCGGATCGGGACCTGGGGACTCGTCGTATGGCCCCGGGCCCGCTCTTCCCGCCAGATCTGCACCAACACGCCGAGGCCCGCCGCGCCGGCGGCCCCGTGGACGACCAGGCCGCCGGCGAAGTCGACCATGCCCATCTTCGCGAGCCAGCCCGACGGGTTCCAGATCCAGGCCGCGGGGAGGTTCCAGATCAGGACAAAGTAAACGACCGAGAAGCCGGCGATGACGGACAGTTTCAGCTTGCGGAGGAAGACGACCCCGACGAGAGCCAGGGTCACCGCCGCGAAGGCGGTCTCGAACAG
>JASHXS010000201.1 GCA_030043405.1 Thermoplasmata archaeon
CGGCCGGCGTGCCGTTTGATGACGACCGACTCCGTGACGCCCTTCGCTCGGGCGGTTCGGACGAAGTCGAGGTTCATCACTTCGAGCATGCTGTTGCGGACGAACCGGAGGAGGACCGCGATCGAGGTGTAGGCGATGATGAGGGCGGGGACCAGGATCCGGAGCACGGTGCTGAGCGCGACCAGGTACTGGCCGTGGATCATCGCGTCGATGGTGGGGAATCCGGTCGGCGACGAGACCACCCCGGATTTGAGCCATAACGGATAGTTCAGATTCGAGGGGGTCCCGCCCGCCATGCATTGGGCTTGCGGCCAGGAACCGTACACTTCGTTGAACGGACCACTGCACCCATACCAGTGGTAGTTCGAAAGGATCAGGACCATCGCGATCAACGCGAGGGAACCTAACAGGAACGACGGGATCGCGAAGCCGGAGAACGACATGACGCGCGAGGCCTGGTCGATCGGCCGGTTCCGGTAGACGGCGGACAGTCGGCCCAAGGGGATCGCGACCACGAGGATGATCAGGAGGGAGAGGAGCGCGAGCTCGATCGTGTAGGGGAGGAGCCAGCCGAGAACGGTCACTACGGGCTGACCTTGGATGACCGGCAGGGCTTGTTCGGCCGCCGTACTATTGCCGGCGTGACCCCATTGAAAAGTAAGCGTGTTGGCCATGTAGATGGCCCACTGGGTGTAAACAGGTTGGTTGAGTCCCAGGATCTTATTGCAGTGGGCCTCGTACTTCTGTTGGGCCCCTTGACCGCCGTGGATGGGCGGGGGTCCGCAGTAGGACAAGTACCGCTGCGCGGTCGGGATGCCACTGATCAGGACGAAGGTGATCGTCATGACTCCGATGACGACCGGTAGTAGTAGCAGTAGACGCCGCACGATGTACACCCACATTCGCATGGTCGTTTTTCCCAGGGCCTTGCTACACCCTAGCTCGGCTCGACTAGAGAAATGCCGATATATATACCCCGCGCGGGGGGGACCCGCTAGTACAGGTCGAGGGCCCCGGTGACCGCGTCGACCTCCGCCACGGCGGAGGGGCCGATGCCGAGGCAGGTCCGGGTGCCGGCCGGCACCTCGGTCATCCCGGCGTCTTCGACCCAGACGGTCGGCAGTCCGCGGGCGCGAGCGGCGCGGTCGAGCTGTTCAAGATCCACGAGCGTCGGGACGACGAGAGCGATCTTCTTGCCGCCCTCCCGGAGCCAGGCCGCTACGGCCTCCGGTCGATGGGACTGCCCGGCGAGCGTCAGCAGCACGGCGGCGTGGGCCACCTGGACGGCGGCCTTGCCCGCCGTGAGGCGCAGCTCGCCCCGCAGGACCACGACCATCTTGTACCCGGCGTCCCGGGCGGCGCGCTTACCCGGCATACTCCCCTTCGCGACGGGAGGCGAGCGCGTCGACATCGGCCCGGACGCGTTCCAGTTCGGAGTTCAGGCGGGCGGCCTCCGGAGAACCGGCGGCCGCCGTCCGGAGCTGGTGGCGCAGACGTCGTTCCTGCCGGCGGAGATCCTCCAGTTCGAGCATGACGTCCCAGGTCGTCCCTTCGTCCGCGGGTTCCGGGGCCATGGGGGCCGGGGGCTCGCGCGCATAGGCGCCGCGGAAGAGGCCGACCCCGAGCCCAAAGGCCGCCACAAGGGCGAGACCGACCTCGAGCTGAGGGTTCGACCAGTACGCCTGGAATCCGGTCGGGGAGGCCGTCAGGAGGGCGTACCCTACGAGCACTGTGAGGGCCACACTGCACACCAGCGACAGCGTCACCACTTCGAGCAGCCGGAGCGTGGCGACCGCCCCCCGGATCCTCCACTCGGGGAAGACCGCCTTCGTCCAGGCATACCCCGGTAGGAAGAACAAGAGGAGCACGCCCGCAGCCACTTCGGCGGCGTTCGCGCTCATTCCGGCCCGAGTCACTCCGCCGGGGCTTCCCCGGCCCCGAACTGCTTTTCGAGCTGGCGACGGAGGCGGCGGTTCGACACGAGGCCGTGGGCCGCCTTCCGGGTCGTCTCGTAGTGCTTGAGCAGCGCCCGCACTTCCTGGGGCCGCTGCCCGCTCCCCTGGGCGATGCGATGGATCCGGTCCGACTTGATCACGTGCGGGTCGTCCAGTTCCTCGCCCGTCATCGAGTCGAGGATGGTCCGGAATTTCTTGAGCCGCCCTTGGGTCTCATCCATCTTGGCCTCGTCGACCTTCCCCATCCCTGCGCCGGGGATCATGGTCATCAGCTTCGAGAATGGACCCATCTGACCGAGCGAGTCGAGCTGGGAACGCATGTCCCGCAGCGTGAATCGACCGCTCATGAGGTGCTTCGCCGCCTCCTCCGCCGCCTCCTTGTTGGACAGCTGCTCGAAACGTTCGAGGAGGCTCTGGATATCCCCCATGCCGAGGAGGCGGGAGACGAACCGCGTCGGCTCGAACCGTTCGAGCTCGTCCAGGTGCTCCCCGGTGCCGAGGAAGACGATCGGGGCCCCGCTGGCCGAGACCGCGGAGAGCGCGCCGCCCCCCTTCGCAGACCCATCCATCTTGGTGAGGATCACGCCCGTCAGGCCGACCGCCTTCTGGAAGGCCTCGGCGCTCCGGCCGGCCGACTGGCCCATCGCCGCATCCAGGACGAGGAAGGTTTCGTCGGGCTGGAAGACCGCGCGCACGCGTTTCAGTTCCTCGATCAGCTCCGGGTCGATCCCGCTGCGTCCGGCGGTGTCGACGATGACCGCCAGATGGGGAGGGAAGGCGGCGAGCGCCTCTCGCACGATGACCTCCGCCCGCTTCTCCGATCGGTTGGTGTAGAACTCGCATCCCACCTTCTTCGACAGCTGCTCCAGCTGGTCGATGGCGGCCGGGCGGTGCACATCCGCCGCGACGACGCCGACCCGGATGCCCTTCTTCTGGAAGTACCGGGCGAGCTTTCCCGTCGTCGTGGTCTTGCCCTGCCCGAAGAGTCCGGCCATCAGGATCTTCTTGGGGCGGAGTTCGAACGGGCGATCCTTGCCCAGGATCCCCCGGATCTCCTCGTAGAT
>JASHXS010000025.1 GCA_030043405.1 Thermoplasmata archaeon
TCGGTCACTGTGAACGGCGGGAAACCCGCGGAGATCCGAACGACCTGGTCGGTCACCAAGTACGCCGTCGTGTTCAGCGAGAGTGGGCTCCCGCGCGGGACCAGCTGGCAAGTGACGATCGACGGGACAACGCGATCCTCGACGGGGACGTCGATGACCTTCAACCTGCCGAACGGGTCGTACGCGTTCACCGTCTCGTCGACCGGGTACACGGCCAGCCCGAACCCGACGAGCCCGGCCGTAGTCAGCGGGGCCGGAGTGACGGTCCGAGTCAGCTTCAGCTGAGCCGCTCGCCCCTCCAACCCTTTCCCCGCCGTCACGCGCCGGCCGCATTCCATGCCGGATGGGCTCCGACGACCTCGCCGAGAGGCTCGGGAGCGAGCGCCTTTGTACCGCGTTCGTGTATCGAGACCGAACCCACGTGGCGGACTCGTCCGAGTTGGCACCCGACCAGCGCACGCAGCCTGACCAGTGGACCGTCGCGGCGGCCGCGGCTTTCACCCCGATCGAGGACGAGCGGGTCCTCTCCGTCTGGAAGGCCGCGGCGGGGTTCCTGGTGCTGACAAACTTCCGGGTCGTCACGCTCTGGCAGCCCCGGACGGTCCTAGAACTGCTCCGGGCCGGTTCCAAGGAGTGGCACGAGGGCCCCGACTTCTTCCTGTTCCAACTCGCGCCGCCGGCCGTGCGCGGGGCCTATCTTGAGTTGACCGGCGCTGACGCGCAGTCGTTCCGAGTCCGGGTCGCCAACCCCGTCGAGGTCGCTGCCACGATCTCGCAGGAGCTTCCTCGTGCCCGCGCCTTGTGGCTCGAGCGACGAGCCCGAGTCCAGGACCGACTTCGACTGACGGAACCTCGCTCGACCTCCCCTCCGCCCCCCGCCGTGCGAGAGATCGTCCGGGTCGTGGTCCGGGTCCCGTGTCGGTACTGCGGGGCGCTCATGGACGAAGGGTCCACCCGGTGTCCGACGTGTGGGGCCGCCCAGCGCTGAGTCGCTGAGCGGCCCTGGTGTCGAGCCGGCAGGGTCCGGCAGCCGAGGGACAGGCGCCCCCGCCAGCCGAGTGTCCGCTTGCGGGGGCGGCCACCTCGGGCGGGCCGCGGGCTGACGGGTGGGTGTTGCGGGTGCCGACCGGAAGGCACGCCAGCCGGAACGAACCGGCGAAGCTCTCGAAGTCTCCACCCGTTGTCGGGCTTCGTCCGGTGGTCCCGGCTCAGGCACGCCGCAGCTTGGCGAGCCGCGCCGGATATCCGGGTGCCCGCGGGAGCCGCTCCGACAGTCCCTCGAAAAAACTGCGCGGTAACTGTCGCAACAGCGAAGTCTCCTCCCACCCGATTCCGACCTCTCGCTCCAAGACAAATCCGCAATCTTGGAAGATCGCGCGGACTTGCCGGAGCGTCATTTCTGGGCCCGCGTCGTGGTCAACAGGTCGAGACCCCCCGGGGCAGGTCCGGCCCGGGGGATCGCCCGGCGAGTCGGCCTCACGGAGGTTCCTCCAGAGGTGAAATTGAAGGGTCCGAATCGAGGGTCTCGGATAGTAGGACAAGAGCAGGGTGCCGCCGGAACGGAGGACCCGATGGGCTTCCGACAGGAGTTGCGCCGGTCGGCGAGTCCGATGGAATACGCGAACCATCAACGCCGTCGAGAAGGACTCGTCGGCGAACGGCAGGCGGTGCCCGTCTCCCACGACCCAGCTGTCCCGGGGCCGCGGTTGCATCCGACCGCGACCGATCTCGATCTGGCCTCGGTCGGTGTCGAGAGCGACCAGCTCTTGGGACCGCACCTGGAGCAAACCCGCCAGCCGGCCCGTACCCGCTCCGATCTCGAGGACTCGGGAGCAGTCGGTGCCCACCAGCATCTCGCCCAGTATGCGTCGCTCCAGGCTCGTGGACTTCTCGGTCGCCTGGCCCGTCGGATCGCTCAACACGGTCGAACGGTCCTGAATGGGCCCAGTCGGATTTGAACCGACGACCTCCCGGTTATCAGCCGGGTGCTCCAGCCAACCTAAGCTATGGGCCCGTTGCCTGACGTCTCTGGGTGCACGCGCCGGGCTTAAAGGATTCTCGCCCGGACCGACGTGGTCCCGCGCTCGGCTCGCTGCCCGGCCCGGTCGGGAAGCCGCGCGGGCGCCCTACCACTGGAGCGGGTCCGGCGGCGGGTTGGTGGGGGGCGTCGAGGGCTCCAAGGCCCGCGGCGGCGGTTTCCGCCGAACTCGCCGCAGCAGCACGAAGGCGACGATCGCGGACCCGGCGAGGATGATTCCCAGAACCCAGCCGTACCCCGGGCTCCAGGCCGCAATCTCCCCAGGGTGGCTCGCGGTCGGACCGCTTTGCAAGGAGAAGCTGATCGCGATCGTCACCGGCTGGCCCTCGACCAGTACGACTCCTCCCGACGGATCCGCGAGATAACCCGCCGGTGGGCCCACGACGTGCCACGGGTAGGCCCCGGCCGAAAGCTGCGCGACAATTGAGGGAGTGCCCGGCGCGGCGCCTAGGAAGGTGCCGTTCAGTTCGACTTCCCACCCCAGACTCGAGGGGAGGCCCGACTCTTCGAAGGTGACGACCTCCGATGTGGAGTTCAGCCGGAAGGAAATGTCGGTGGAGGAGTTGGCGCCCTCGATGGAGAGGGAGCCCCCCGACGGCTCAGCCTGGTAGCCACTCGGCGCAGCGACGACGTACGAGTACGTGCCATTCGTCAGCCCGGAGGCGACCAGCGACGACGTGCTCCCCTCGACACTCGTTCCGTTGACGTCCACGCTCCAGGGGACCGCGCCGGAGAGCCCGACCTCGTCGAAGATCGCCGAGAAGGTGGCGGGCACGTACCGCCACTGGTACCACAGTTGTACTCCTTGGCCGCCCAACATAGGGTTGGTGTTGATCGAGCTGCCTTGGATCCAGTCGGCATGGTCGTACACGTCGAGCGACTCCGGGTCATAGACGTACAGGGCGAGCTCGTTCGCGATCTGCTCGATGAGGTCGTACTCCAGGGCCCGGCGGGACTGATTCGAGTCGGTGGCCGCGATGCCGGACCAGAGGTCCAGGGTCCGGTACGCCGCTCCCTGGCAGTCTTGCGGGACTTCGCCCACGTCCGCCCAATACTGGAGGGCCGACCAGTTCGAGGAGGCGGTAGGGCAGGTGGGCGCGTCGTTGGTGGTATTCTCAAGGATGATGCCCAGTTCAGGATCGGCGAAGGCATCGGTCGAGTTGTAGAGCGCGGGCAGGGTGGTGGTGGGGTCTGGGTAGCTCGTCACCCAATTGTAGGACGAGACTGGCACACAGGGAACGTTGCCGGTGGGCAGGCTGGTGTAGCAGTATGGCGGGAAGAGGACGCTGGAGTAGTTGGAGTAGTTCACGCTGACGACGTACGGCGCGAGCACCCCGCCGGACAGGTTGCTGATCGCGTCATTCCAGGGCTGAAACGCCGGGCCGGAGGGGTTGAGCCCATCCCCGTAGAGGGACAGTTCGGGCCACGTGCACGGAGTCGCGGTCGTACAATTGGAGAGTGCTGGGTCGTACCAAGAGCTGCTCGGGGTCGTCGCCTGGAGCCACCACCAGGCGACGTTCCCTGTCTCCGTGGCATTGGGGACCGGATCGCCCGAGGGCCACGGGACGTTGGAGGGATAGTCGTAACCCATCCCCGGTGGGATGCCACCCCCGTACGACTGAGCGAAGGGAACGCCATCTACGGTGTACAGCGATTGCTCGATCGAGGTGTACGGGTAGGCTCGGACGAGAAACTCCCGCAGCGCCAGGCTGTCGAAGAAGCTCCCGTTCACGTTCAGACACGAACTGGTGCAGGAGTCCCAGTCCGAAACGAGGGAGGGACTGAAGGTGAGCGAGAGCGCGGTGAACTGGAAGCTCAAGGTCGGTACGGAGGGGCCGACTTCGTAACCCGGATTCTGCAGGATGCTCCCGAATGAAGCCGGGACGATCGAGACACTGTCGGCCAGGCCGTTTCGGGCGGCCGCCAGGCCCAGCGTGTCGTTGGTTCCCTCCCAGCTCACGTCCACTCGGGGCAAGTAGCTCTTGGGACTGGGCAGACAGGCGGGTTGTCCGACGCATCCGATGGGGGCCCGATAGACGGGGCTGGCGTCCAGCTGATAGCCGGCCGAAGGCTGGACGGGCGTCGAGAGGTCGTAGGGACCGGAGCCGACCGCAAGCCACTGGATCGAGGGTTGGGGCGGCGTGGCGTTGAGCGCTTCTTCTTCGAACGAGTCCCATCCGGTGGGCGGCGTATTCTGGAGGTACGCCTGGAAGGCGGGGGACGTCGTACTGGTGGCATTCCCAGGGAGCAGACAGGGTTCGTCTCCGTACGAGTCGTTCGTCCCCCAGAACCCTGGAACCCTAGCACCGGCATAGGTGTCAAACCCACACGACTCGACGCTCGCCCCGAGCGGGTTGGCGACAAACTCGAGAAATTCGGGCCATGTCGTAGCCGAGCCTTGCACATCGAAGGTTACACAGCCGTCGGTCACCACCACGGTCGACGACGGGCAGTAGGCGCTGTCGTTCACCAGCACCGAGGTCAACACGTGTCCGGGGGTGTTGTTGTAGGGGGAGTGCGTCCCCCCGTCCCAGCTGAAAGGTCCGTTGGGGAGTAGGGCTTGGGCCAGGATCCAGCCCGGTGTAGCGCCAACATACGGTAGGTCGGCGAACCCCAGGGTCCGAGCCATCGAGTACAGGACGTCGGAGGGGAAGACGGCCCAGCTGGCGTTCGTCGCCGGGTCGAAGAACCTCGCCCCGGCGTCCAGTTCGAACGAGTAGAACTGGGGCAACCCGGTCGTCGCGTTGTCATACACGAGGTCGCTGCCGCCGAACTGGGTCCGGCACTCGGCCGACCCGGGCACGCAAGTGGCGAGCTCGGGCTGGAAGTCCGCCGGGACCGGACCGTCCTCCGATCCATTGTAGGCGATCAACGTCTCGTAGACGTTGGCGAGGAGCTCCTCACACGCGGACTGGTAGCAGGTGCTGGGGTCGAGTCCGACGACCTGGGACCCATTGACCTGTTCCCAGATCTCGAGGGTTCCCGGGTGGGGGCTCAAGTTCGCAACGGGGTTCCCGTTGGCCGGCCCGTCCGTCGAGCGGGTGGGAACGCCGACGGAGGCCGAGATGGCCACCGGCGGTCCGGTGAGCGGCCCAACCCGTTCGGACGGCCCGAGCGCCGACACGCAGAGCGCAGACGTTAACGCGACGACCAGGAGCGACTGCCAGTGAGGACCATCATGGTGCGGCACGATACCTGGGCGCCCGTTCGGCCCCTTACCCAGCTCGCCACTGACGATATCCCCTCTGACAGGCGGGTCGAGGGCCCGTCATCGGAGTTCCACAGAGTGCCGGTCCTCCGGCGCCGGTGCGGGACTACAGCCCGTGACAGACGAAGTGCGATGCCAAGCGCCGCGCGATGGCCGGTTCCTCGTACTCCGGACCAAAGTCGTCCAACCGCTCGTGGGGAGATTCGATCGACCAGTACACGGCGTCCTCGCAGTGCGCTCCGATCGCGATGGCCGACACGTACTGGCGCCGGGCGCGTCCTCGGTCCACGAGGAGGTCCGCGGCCCGCCGGGTGAGCTCGAGCAGGTCATCGCGGGAGGCGCTGGAGTTGGGGGCCAGCAGCTCCTCAAAGAGCCCGTGCACGCAGCGGGGGTGGTCCCGGTCTCCGTTGAGGCTGGTCTCGATCCGATCTTCGAGGACCGGCGGGACCACTGCCTCGGCCGCCATCCTCCGAGTGTATCCCGGGTCGAGGTACTTAGCCCATTGGGGCCCGCTCGGGCCCGCCGGGGCCACTCTCGCCTCCGGCGGTATAAGAGGGAAGGTCGCCTCCATCCACCCCGGTGACCTCCCTCATCGGGACGCCTCCTCCATTCGAGCCGTACCGCATCAAGGTGGTCGAGCGGATTCCCGACCCTTCGCCCGACGAGCGGGAGGCGGCCCTCCGACGGGCCGAGTTCAACCTCTTTCAACTCCGTTCGGAGGACATCCGAGTCGACCTGCTGACGGACTCGGGCACCGCCGCGATGAGTGACCGGCAGTGGGCCGGGCTCATGCTGGGCGACGAATCGTACGCGGGTAGCCGGAATTTCGCCCACTTCGAGTCCGTCGTTCGAGAGCTGACGGGGTTCGCCCACATCCTGCCCGCCCACCAGGGTCGTGCGGCCGAGAATCTCCTCTTCTCGACGCTGTGTCGGCCCGGTTGCGTCGTCCCGAACAACATGCACTTCGACACGACCCAGGCGCATGTCGTCCACAACGGGGGGCGCCCGGTCAACCTCGCCGTCGCCGAGGCGTATGACCCGACATCGGACGTGGCCTTCAAGGGCAACGTCGACACCGAGCGGTTGGCCGCGCTGATCGAGCTGGAAGGGAAGGAGCGGATCCCGCTCGTGATGGTCACCCTGACCAACAACACCGGCGGCGGCCAGCCCGTGTCGCTCGCCAACGTCCGAGAGGTCTCGCGGATAGCGCACGCCCGGGGGATCCCGCTCTATCTCGACGTCTGTCGCTGGGCCGAGAATGCCTTCTTCGTCCGAGAGCGGGAACCCGGGCAGCAAGAGCGCACCATCCGCGAGATCGGTCGCTCGTTCTTCGACCTGGCCGACGGGGCGACCATGAGCGCGAAGAAGGACGGTCTGGCAAACATCGGAGGCTTCGTTGCGACCCGCGACCCCGACGTCGCCGAGCGACTGAACGAAGCCCAGATCCTGTTCGAGGGGTTCACCAGTTACGGCGGTCTCGCCCGCCGCGACCTGGAAGCCGTGGCCATCGGCCTCGAAGAGGCCACCGAGCTCGACTACCTCGAGCATCGGATCGGCCAGGTGCGATTCCTGGCGGACCGACTCGAGGCCCACGGCGTTCCGATCTTCCGCCCCGTCGGAGGTCATGCCGTCTACCTGGATGTACGTCGTTTCCTGCCGCATCTGCCGGCCGAGGAGTTGCCGGGCCAGGCCCTGGTGGTCGAGATCTACCGCGAGGGGGCGGTCCGCACGGTCGAGGTCGGCTCCCTCATGTTCGGAGAAGGCGATCACGCCCACCCGTCGCTCGAACTGGTGCGGCT
>JASHXS010000202.1 GCA_030043405.1 Thermoplasmata archaeon
TCCTTGCTGGGGGACCGCGCCGGGGCTGTCCGTTCGTCCCGGGAGAGGAGCGGCCCGGACCCGGCGGCCGCTCTCGCTTCCTGCCCCAGGGCCGAGGCGCGGGCGACGATTTTTTCTCCTCGGAAAGTCCGCCCCGAGTAAGCCATTTATACTGAGGCCAAGTTCGCCGCCGAGTTCCCGATAAGGGAACATCAGACGGAGACGTGAAACACGATGGGGAACGGGGTACCTAGGCTGGCCCTGCTGGCCGTGGTCGTCCTCCTGCTGGGAAGTACCCTGGCGGGGGTCGGCGCGGCGCCGGTTCCGGCCTCGACGACCTATACCCTAACGGGGTATGTGTACGAGCCGGGCGCCTCCGGCCTACAGCCGGTCCCCGAGGGTATCACGGTCGACCTGATCTCCAGCACCACCCACCAGACGTACACCACCACCACGGGCGGGAGCGGGCAGTTCAACTTCAGCTCCGGGGGCTCCTATGCGATCGCGGGCTTCGCGCCCGGATGGTGGGGGGTCGTTGTTCCGCCGCAGGCCCACGTCTCGCTCTTCGACGGAGTCGAGCAGGCGGCCGTTATCCCGGCCAACCCGAACCCGCAGTACTACGACGAAAACTCGACCGACCTCACGACGATTAAAGCCGCACCGGTCACGATCCACGGGGTCGAGGTCGACGTCTACAACGCGACTATCGCCGGGAACGTCACGAACGACGGGAACAAGCAGCCCGGGGCGACCGTCCAGCTTCTGGCTCCCCAGTACGACGGCTTCGTCCTCGGGAGCAACACGACGGACGCGGTCACCAACACCTCCCGTCCGGTCCCGACGTACAAGGGGTACTATTCGCTGAACGCCCCGTACGGCACGTGGATTCTCGAGACGAGCTACCCGGGCTCCCCCACGCGGTACAACTACACCACCGTGACCGTCGACGGGGCGACGACCCATGACAGCAATCAAAACCTGACGGTCAATCCCACTCTCTCCTCGGGCGGGTACGACGTTTGGGGGGACGTCCTGCAGGCCGCGGACCCGTCGGCCCCCGTTCCGAACGGAGGGAACGCCACCGTCTTCGCCCCCGGGACCGGGGCGATCTACAGCCAGACGACACCCCCCGGTGGATACTATTCGATCGGCCTCTCCGGGAGCCAGACGTTCGACGTCGTCCTCTCAAGCGTCGGATACGGCACGGCTTGGTACCCGATCACCGTCTCTCCGTCGAACCCGACCGGAACGTCGCCGCTCCCTCGGAACGTCGTCGTTCCGGCGATCTCTCCCCCGGCGAACTACACGACCGTGCTGAACTGGACGGGCGGCTTCAACCACCTGAACGTCACGACCACCGCGATCCTCGGAAACGACTCGGTCTTTCCGTCGCTCGCCAACGCGTCGGTCGGCCAGCTGTGGGCTCAGCTCGCCCTCGACTGGCAGCACAATCTCACCTTCTCGGAGAGCAACTTCCCGCAGGTGGAGGCATGGCTCGCGAGCCAGGGACCGTTCTTCAACGCCAACCAAGCGTCGACGACCGTGAACGGCACTTCGTTCAACCTCCCAGCGAACACGACGTTCGTGGCGACGTCGGGCTGCTCCACCTCCTGTGGGCTGAACAACTCGGCGGGAATGAACCTTGGCTGGAGTCAGACGTACAACTCCTCGGCCAAGATCTCGACGAACCTGAAGAGCTACTCCCTGAGCTTCCAGTTCCGCCACCCCACGCACAGCGAGTCGTTCAACTACACCGTCCTTCTGCCGGCCGGATACGCGTTGCAGGCGGGGACCCCGGCCCCCGCCCAGACCGCGCTCGTCCCGGCCGGCAAGAACGGAACGTGGACATCGTTCACTCTCGTCTCCCAGCCGTCCAGTTCCGCCAGCGGGACGTTCTCGTTCAGCATCGACAAGACCGGCTCGCTCACCGCGTCGGTCAACGTGACGTCAAGCGAGTTCACCTGGTCGAACCGGAACGTCCTCAACATCAGCCGGGGCAACTACACCGCGGTCGCGGGGATCGGCGAGAACCTCACGTTCTCGGGGGCGAATTCGATCTTCCCGGCCGGGGCGAACGGCACGGAGTACCAGTGGGCTTTCGGGGACGGGCAGTTCAACACCACCCATAACCTGACGACGAACCACACCTACGCGCATCCGGGGAACTACTCCGGATCGTTGACGGTCACGTCGAACGGGCGGTACACGAGTACCGTGCCGTTCTGGCTCCTGATCGGCTCCGATCCGCCGACCGCCCAGGTCACCGTCAACGACACGAACGTGTCGAAGGTGAACGGGATTCCGTACGTCATCGTCAACTGGTCGACGAGCTTGCAGTTCAACGCCACCGGAAGCACCGCTCCCGTGAACGGAGCCCCGCACGCGCCGACCGATCTCCTCAGCGACGCTTTCTGGAACGTTTCCGACTACTCGTACCACACGACGAATTACACGGCGTCGTCCGGCGTGTCGCCGTTCGACAACTTCACCTACACCTTCGACGGCGGAGGCAAATACATCACCCAAGGTACGGCGAACGGGACACCGATCGTCACGAGCAAGTTCCAAGATGGGTGGCAATACAACATCACCCTGACGGTCTGGAACTACGGGCAGCTCAACGCCACGAGCCTCCTCGTGGTGCTGGTTCGCGATACCCAGAAGCCGACGGCCGAGATTACCCTGAAGAACGGCAAGGGGAAGGTTCTCCCCACGACCGGGGTCATCGAGGGAAGCAACCACACGAGCGAGGTCGCCTTCTGGGCGACGAACTCCACCGACCCGAACAACGGGTCGATCGTCTACTACAACTGGACGATCGGGAACAGCGGGAACACGTCGGCGAACTTCACCGTCTCGCAGGAGGCGACTTCTCCGTCGTACGCGCTTCCGAGTGCCTTCGACAAGTGGCTCTCCCCCCAGTCGAGCGCCTACTCCATCAACCTGACCGTCACGGACCGGGCCGGCAATAAGGGGTGGGTCACGACGACCCTGACCGTGGCGATCAACACGTCCACCCGACCGGTGCTTTCGGTCGGAAACCTGACCGCGTCGTCGTCGATGACCGACGGCTCGGGCTATACGGTCTGGGCGAACGTAACGGACCTCGTCGGGCAGAACTCCACGGCGGACAACCTCTCCGTCCGATTCTATCTCCTGGCGCCGTCCGGCTCCGGGAACGAGATCACCATCGGCGGCTCCCCCGGCTCGGTCACCTTCTACAACGACACCAACGGGACGCTGAACTCGACCGCGTGGGCGGGCCCCGTCGATCTTCCGTTCAACCATACGGTGCGGGCGGAGATCCACTTCAACCCGGCCCGGATCGGGACGTGGGATCTCTGGGCGAACGCGACCGCCTCGAACGAGTTTTCCGGGGATTACGTGTCGGGGAGCAACCTCGACCACGTCCAGGTCACCCTGAAGCAGAATCCGATCGTCCAGACCGAGGAGTACGGGGGGATTGCGGCCGGCGCGATCATCGTGATTGTGGCGCTCATCCTCTACTTCCGCCGCCGCGTGTCGAAGCCGGTCCAGAAGTCGTCCGGATCGCGGCTCGAGCGGGGCTCGAAGAAGGGCGACGATGATGACGACGACGACGATAAGTGAGCCGGCCCTCCCGGGCCGGTGACACCGGGCGTCGTTCGTCCGCCCTACAGCAGGCCTGCCCTTTACAAGGGGCGAAGCCGGAGCGCTCGGGGCACCCGGTTAGGGCGCTCGGGTCCCGACGCTCACCGGTCCCGCGGGGGGAGAGGGCCGGCCCGTGCCGTGGGGCGGGAGTACCAACGCCGAGAGGGTCATCGCCACCCCTGCGGCGACGATCGAGAGCGCGATCTCCCAACCGAGGCCTGCATCGACCGTGACCGAGCAGGGGATGGCGCCACAGCCCTGGGCGGCCCGGGCTAAGGCGCCCTCAAGGGCGTAGACAAAGTACGTCGAGAAGAGCATCAGAGCGAC
>JASHXS010000203.1 GCA_030043405.1 Thermoplasmata archaeon
CTCCTCGAGAGTGGCGAACGTGTGCCCGTCGTAGAGGTCGGGGGTGTGCACCGTGTGGTGGTTCCGCCGCAGTTCGTCCGCGAATGCGAGGAAACCGCGGGTCTGTCCCTGCGCGTGGTGGAAGAGGAGAACCTCCGCCATGGCGGCGTACGGGGTGGTGTGTATTTGAGTGGGGGGGGCGCCACGCGTCCTCGCCCGCCCGCGATTCTCCCGCACGGGTCCTGGCTCGCCCGCCCTACGACCGACTCGAGCTTATCGCGAGCGATCGCTGTGGGCGGAGAGAGGGTGGCCCCGATGGTGAAGGCTCCGATTACGCAGGCCCGCCGCGCCAGCGGCAAGCGCCCGATGTCCTCTTCGACGGCGGCACTGTCGCCGTTGATCGGCCGGTGGAAGGTCACCATCCGCTGGTCGCCGGCGACCCACAAGATCGCGGGGGGGCCGCGCGTGGTCACCGCCGAGGCCCGGGGATCCTGGCTCAAAGACGGGGCCGCGTTGGATTTTCAGCTTGGTTCCGCGCACTGGCTGTTGGGGGGCGATGACGACTCGGGGGAGTACGTCGCGCTCTACTCCGATGCGCGACCCGTTTCGCGCCTCTGTCAGATGTCATTGACTTCCACCCACTGGAAAATGTGGCGGGACGAGCCGAAGTTTCGCCAGCGCTTCGAGGCGCGGATCCAGAAGGGAGGGAGGAAGATGGTGGCCCATTGGGACAAGGCGGAGCGGGGCCAGGGCTGGGCACGGGACTTCGACCTCACGTTCGTTCGAATGCGACGGGCTTCCACCTAGGTACTCCCGGGTCACTCGGGACTTATCTGGGCATCCGGCCTCCGAATTCGTACCATGGCGCACTCGACGGGCCACGGGGGGTCGGCCTCGCAGCCGAAGCACGTACTGGTGACCGGGGCGACGGGAAATCAGGGCGGCCATCTGGCACGCTCCCTCCTCCAGCGGGGCCACCACGTACGGGCCCTGAGCCGGAAGCCCAATGGGCTGGCGGCCATCGAACTGAAGAATCTGGGCATCGAGGTGGTCCCCGGCGACTTGGGCGACCGCACCTCGGTCGAGCTGGCGTCCCAGGGAATCGACACGGCGTTCCTCGTGGCCACGCCATATGAGAAAGGCGCTGAGGCGGAAGCCGGGTTCGGAATCAACGCCTTGAACGCGTTCAAGGCGGCGGGCGTTCCCCACGTGGTCTACTCTTCGGTGGCGGACGCCAACCGACGAACCGGCATCCCGCACTTCGACAGCAAGGCGAAGATCGAGGAGCATCTCCAGGGCCTCGGGGTCCCCTACTCGATCGTCGCTCCGGTCTTCTTCAGCGAGAACATTCTCTCGCCGTGGCTGGCCACGGGGCTCGCGAAGGGCGTCTTTGCCACCGGGGTCCTCCCCCAGACCAAGATCCAGGTGATCTCCGTGGATGAGATCGCCGACTTCACGACGCACGTCATCGAGAACCCGGGGGGCTTCCGAGGCAAGCGCGTCGACATCGCCTCCGACGAGCTCCGCCTCACGGAGCTGACGGAGGTCTTGTCGGGCGCCCTCCAACGCCCGATCGTCTATCAAGCCGTACCGCTCGACGCCATCCGGCAGCAGAGCGAGGACCTCGCCAAGATGTATGACTGGTTCAATCGCGTCGGCTACAGCGTCGATATCCCGAAGCTAAAGCGGGAATACCCCCAGGTCGCCTGGGGTACGTTCCGCGAGTGGGCCGCCCGGCAGGACTGGGCGAAGGTCACGTCCGGCACGATGAAATCCTAGGACCTTCGGATCGCGGGTCGACCGAACCCGACCATCTCGGTGAGGGGGTGGCCCCTCCCCAGCGCTTCTCGCCCCGAAGGCTAGGTCGCCTTCGCGATCTTGGCGCTTTCACGGACGAGCGACTGGATCAGTCGGGTCGGGAGGGGCTGGTCGAGAGGGAGGTGGACCGATGCCTTGGTGGTCACGTAGCCCTTCAGACGGGTGCGGTGGCTGCGGAGGGTGGAATCCCGCACGTAGAGCCCGATGTACGTGCTCCGAAGCAGGAACCACGCGACCATGCCTTTGTACGGAAGTCCCGGGTACGAGTATCCGGGCATGCCGTAGCTGACCACCTCTTCGGCGTCCGGCACGACGGCGCGGATCGCTCGCCGGACCTCTTTCAGCCGGCCCCGCGCCGTCGGGGGAGCCCGGGCAATGTAGGCGTCCACGGCCGGGTTGTTCTGGCGGCGGGGCATCCGCGTCGGTGAGGGTCTCCGCCGCTAAAGATTCGTCGGAGCGGCGGGCCGTGGTCCCGTTCATATGCCTTACCGGTCATACGGGCCCGAGGTGGCGGCGATGCGGAAAGTCCAGATGTTCATGTTCATGACGATCGATGGTCAGGCGCAGTTCCCGGTCTACACGGAGGAGCCGTACACCCTGGTGGACGAAGACCCGATGTGGAAGCCCCGGATGGGTTCCATCGACACGATCATCCTGGGCGGGGTCGCGTATCGAGCCTGGGCCTCCTACTGGCCGAAGCAAAAGGACGACCCGAAGGCGGGGGAGTGGCGGCGGAACTTCTCGCTGTTCGCCGACCGAGCCCAGAAAGTGGTGTTCTCCCAGAGTCTCCAGGAATCGCTCTGGGAGAAGACCCACATCGCGCGCGGCAGCCCCGCGGAGGAGCTCGCTCGCATCCGCTCCCGGGACGGGGGAAACATCGCCCTCGGCGGGGGTCCACGCATCGCACAGTCCTTCCTCGCCGACGATCTGGTGGACGAGATGCTGATCGAGATCCAACCCTCCCTGGTCGGTCGCGGCAAGCCGCTGTTCAAGACGGCTGACGATCCCACCTTTGCCGAGGATGTCATTCCGGTTGGCGCGCCGGGTCGCCATGACTTCCTGCTCCGGGAGTCCAAGGCACTGAAGGACGGGACCGTCTTCCTTCGGTACGAGTTCAACCGAAAGTAGCCGTTCCCGCCTGGGTGGGCATCCTGGGTGCGGCCGGTTAGCTACTGGTAGTTCTCGTCCGGCGCGTCGGTCGACGCCGGGGCGCCCCCGGCCTCTGGTTCGGCCGCGGGAGAAGAGGGCGGATCGTGGCCGCGGGCCCCGCTTCCCCGCCGTCGCCACATCAGAAGGGCCAGGCCCACCACCACGGCGGCCGCCCCGAGTCCCAGTCCGAGGTAGAGTAGGTTGGACGACCCGCCGGAGTTGGTCACCGAGACCGAAACGACCGACAGGTTGAGCTGCCCATCGGCGGTGCGACCCAGCTGATCGGTGACGGTTACTCGCACATGGAACGTCCCGGTGGTCGTGGGGGTGCAGGAGAAGGTGGAGGCATTGGACCCGGAGCAACCGGGCGGCAAATCGGTGTACGAATAGCTGACCACCCCGACGGCGCCGGTGGCCGAAACGGTGATCGTGGTGCTCGCGCCGAGGGGCAGCGACGAAGGGGTGGACGTGAACTCCACGACGTAGAAGTCCGGATCCGGTACCACTTGCAGGGTATACGTCGCCGAGTTGGCCAGCCCGGTCGGGCCCGTGACCCGAACGGTGAGTGCGAAGGAGCCGGCCGCGGTCGGTGTGCAGGAGAACGTCGACACGTTGGCCGAAGAACACCCCGGCGGCAAGCCGGAGTACTCGAACGAGAGTCCGGACCCGACGGCGGCGACGACCAGCGTGACGGCCTGGCCCAGGTACGGTAGGACCGGCGTGGAACTGAAGGATGTCACCGTCGGCGCGACCGCGTCCGGCTCGACCTCCAGCGTAGCGGTGGCGCGAGCGACGTTTCCGTAGGAGTTGGTCACGCTCACGGTGACGGTGTAGTTCCCGACGGAACTGGGAGTGCACGCGAGCGTCGACACGTTCGCCGTCTCACATCCGGTCGGGAGGTTCGAGTACACGAATCCGAACCATCCAGAGGGGTTGGAGGCCGTCACCTCCAACTGAGTCTCATTGCCGAGGGCGAATTGCGCTGGCGAGGCCACGAAGGCGGTGATCTGCGGGGTCGGATCGGGCAGAACTCCCAGCGTGGCGCTGGCCATGCTCATCGTATCATAGGCGTCCGCCACGGTCACCTCGACGGTGTAGGCCCCGGCGAGTGTCGGGTCACAGACCAGAGTGCTCGAGTTCTGGGAGGAGCAGCCGGCCGGAAGGTCGGTGTACGAATAACTGAGCCATGGCCCCGGCCCCGACGCCGAGACGCTGACAGAGACTTCCCCTCCCAGATAGATGGCGGACGGGGAGATGGTAAACGAACTGATGTCGGGGTACGGCGGTGCGATCACCGACAGCGTGGCATTCGCGTAGGAACTTTCGGAGAACGGGTTCGTCACCGTCACCTCGACGGTGAACGTGCCGAGTTCCTCGGGCGTGCAGGTGAGTTCGGAGAGGTTTTCGCTCGAGCACCCGGTCGGCAACCCGGTGTAGCTGTACGCGTCCGTGGGGCTGGCATTGAGGACGCTCACGACGAGTCCGGTCGAATTGCCCAGGTAGATCGAGGCCGGGTCAAAC
>JASHXS010000204.1 GCA_030043405.1 Thermoplasmata archaeon
GAAGTTGATCGCCCGGTCGGCGTCCAACTCGAGGGGTGTCTCGGAGAACGGAAGGAACGGCGGGACCGAAAAATGCGTGAAGCCATCGCCGAGGACGTGAGCTAGGCCGCCGGCTTCCATCACCAGGAAGTAGACGAGCGTCGAGCCGGGGGCGAGGATCGGCGCCACGAGGGACCCGACCACCGCCACCACGGTGACCCCGAAGATCGAGTGGGTGATCCCGTGGTGGCGGAGGATGGGAAACCGCTTCGCCAGCGGGAAAAAGATCACGTCGGCGTCCGGGAGCCCGCCGGCGAGGGCGCCGGCCGCGAGGTACGAGGGGTTCGCGCCGACGATCCCGTACGTCAGCAGGTAGGCGAGGAGGACGTGGGTGAAGAGGTCCACGGAGGGGCGGGGAGCCTAGACGAGGCTCTCCTCCATCACCTCGACCGACTCGACGTGGGGAACCTTCGCGAACGCCTGTTCGGTCGAGTCCAAGAGCCCGCTCGTGTCCGCCATGAGGACGGAGACGAGGAGCGACTTGAGCCCGAAGGCAATGTCCTTGACCTGCATGCCCCGAATGGTGACGCCCGCGGGCACGGCGCCCCGGACCCCTTCGGCCATCGCCTTGAGGTCGGTCTCGACGCCCTGCGGCATCAGACGGAACAGCACCGCCACCTGACCGCCCATCGGATCCTCTACGGGCCGCGGAAGCCGCACTTCGGGCACGTGTACTCGACCGACTGGTCGCGGCACCGGGCGCATCGCCCGATGGTCGCCTCCCCGCACGACGGGCACGGGAACTGGGTGGCCCCCGGCGCGGGCACCGCGCGCCCGCACGACGTGCACCGGAGGTCGACCTTCGCCTGCATTGGAACGGACGGGCGCCCTACTTCTTCGTCGGGTTCCGTCGGCGCGCGCCCAGCCGGGCGGCCAATATAAAGAGGACGCCGACAAACGCGACGACGCCCGTCACGTACCAGATCGTGTAGTCCGGCGCCGGCCCCGGCACGTAGAACGACGCGGTGTACACCGTCGAACCGTTCGCGAAGCGAACGAGCCCGTGCTCCTGCGTGAGGGAGATCGAGAAGGTATGCCAACCGGTCGAGAGGTTGATGCTGGCGTACTCGAACGAGAAGTTGTACTCCGAGAAGGGCAGGATGTTCGGGGCGCTGACGTTGCCCACCTTCGCGCCGTCCAGGTCGACGATGATCGGGAAGGCGGCGACGGTGGCATTGTTGGGGTTCAGGATGACCGCGGAGAGCGTGTACGGCTGGACGACCTGCACGGTCAGGGTCAGGTTCAACGTGACGTTCGTGGTGTTCAGTACGCTCACGAGCTCCACGGCGATCGTCAACGTCTGGGGGACCGTGCCGGCCTCGAGCAGGGGACGGCCCGGAGCGCCCGCGACGATCGCGGCCGACGTGGGGGTGATCTGGACTCCAGTGAGATTGGCGCCGTTCACCGACGCGTAGTACGTGAGGTTCCCCACGATGGTGCCATTCGGAGCCGTGGCCGGGCCCCCCGAGGCCTGGATCAGGTACCGCTGGTTGGCGCCAGTGCCCACGACGCCCGGGCCGGTGATGTTCCCCTTCAGCGTCGGGTACGCCGACGCGGCCGAGAGGCCGGACGAGTGGTCCGGCGCACCGGCGGCCGACGGCCCGGCCATCGCGAGCGACGGGAGGGCGGCCACCAGCAGCAGCAACCCGAGGAGCAGGGTCCACAGGCGGGTGCTCATCGACGCGTCCACCTCCGGGTGCGCCACCAGCGCCACGTCGTGAAGGCGATCACGAGCACGGCCGTCGGCACGAACACGAGCACCGGGATGAGCCAGTCCGGGGTGGTCGAGGGGCTCCCCAGGTTGGGCCCGGTCACCACGAGACCCGGCGAACCGTGCGCGGTCGAGGGGTGGATCGTCGCGGTCGGGATCCGGAGGAGCGCCGTGACCTGGAGCCCACCGGTGGCGTTGACCACCGTGCCGGACACGGTGACGTAGCCCGGCGCGAGATACGCGGGGCCGACCGCGGTGAGATTGACGTAGAACGTGTAGTTCACCCCGGCGTCGACCTCCGCCGCTCCCGTCGCGGGCTTCGACTGGACGTCGAGGATCTGGGCGGACCAGCCGAGGTTCGCCAGCCGATAGCTGTCGACCACGGTGAGGGTGACCGCTTCGAAGACGTTGCCGGTGTTCACGACGTAGAACGGCACCTTGGCCGTGGCGAAGCCGACGGTCGGCGCGACCGAGGTCGAAGCGCCCACCCCGAGGCCGAAGTACGACACGACGTTCACGACGGGACTGGGCGAGACGCTCCCCTCGACGGTCCCGGAGGCGTTCACCAGCTCGAGGACGACGCCGGGATGATCCACCAGCGTCCCGACGGGCACCGTGATCGTGACCTCCACGGTGACGACGTTGCCGCCCGGTCCGGGGAGCAGCGTGACGTTCCCGACGCTGAAGGCGAAGGTCCAGTACGCCGGCGAGCCGACGGGGTGGACCGTGACGGCCTGGTTGCCGCTGTTACGAATGGCGAACTGGAAGGTCGCCGAGCCTCCTCCGCTCACCGTCGCCGAGCCCGCGCCGACGAGGGTCGCCGAGACCGTGTGGGTCAGCACGTACGCCAGCGAGACGTTCACCGCCACGTTCCCCGTGGCGACGCGGAAGCTCGTCCGAGCCAGCGCGGTGGTCAGCACGCCGTCGGGCGAGCCGGTCGAGTTCGCCGCGACCACGTACGAGCCGATCGGGAGGGCCACCTGGATGGTGGTGCCCATCTGGACTCCGTAGAAGATCGCCTGGTTCCCGGTCGGCCCCCGGAGCGCGATGGTCGCCGGGGCGATGCCCGCCGCCGTGCCGTTCGGCCCGTTCACGGTCAGGATCACGTTCCAGGTCGAACGTAACACGAGGGAGACCGGGAGCTGGCCCGGCAAGGCGAGGGTATTCGTCAGGTTCGCGAACGGATGCGAACCACCGCCCGCCGTCGCGTAGACCGAGTAGGCACCCGGCGCCACGAGGGCCGAGAAGCTCCCGTTCGGGGCGGAGACGACCGTGACGTTGCTGAGGGGATACGGGCCGACGAGTCGGACCGAGCCGGCCAGCAGGCCGGGCTGCCCCACGGCCGAGAGGGTGCCATTCAACCACACCGGGATCGGTTGGGCCGTGAGCGGCACGTAGCAGGTGTTGGAGCCGTCCAGGGTCGTGCAGCCGGTGTTGGGGAGCGTGCTGTAGTGGGCGTAGTAGCTCCCGTTCGGTCCCGCGACGAGCTGGGTGGTGTTGACCGTCACCTGGAAGGTCGCGTTGGTGGGGAGGGAGATCGCGAAGCTACCGTTGCTCGCGGTCGCCACCAGCGTCGAGCCGCTCGGCTCGGTGAAGGTCACGGAGGTGTCCAGCGGGAGGGCGCCCCCGGTCGTGTTCCGCAAGGACCCCGAGACCGAGACGGATGGCGCGGTGACGTGCAGCACCGGAGAGATCGAGCCGCTGGAACTGACGACGACCGTCGTGAGGTTCGTGTAGGTGGTGCCGCCGAGGGTGAGGGTCGTATGGGCCGAGTACGTGCCGGGAGCCACCCGGATCCCGGTCGACGTGTAGGCGGTGCCGTTGACGGTCACGTTCAGGACCGGCGACGCTAAGGCGACGGTCACGTTGGCGACGGCCCCCCCGGTCGGGACGACGATCGTCCCGGTGGCATTGACCGCCGGGACCACGACGAGCGTGAGGGTCGACTGCGTCGCGCCGAGCGGGATCGTGGTCGTCAGGACCTGGGACGGGATGTAGATGACCGTCCCGGTCCCGATGACCGCCCGGGCGCTCAGGGAGTACGTCCCGGGTGTGGTGTCGAACGAGAACGTCGGGCCGCCGGTGAAGTTCTTGGTCGTGCCCGAGGCGGTCTGGGCGCTGAGGTTGATGTTGACGCCCGTCCCGACGGGCAGACCCAGGACCCGCAGCGTGACCGCGACCGGGTTCAGGGTCAGGTTGACCCGCTCGAGCGTGGTGAGGCCGTTCGGGGTGTACCCGCAGCTGTTCACGCCGGTGAACCCCGCGGAGGCGGCACTGATGCAGTACGAGCCCGCCGTCACGGGGAGCTGCGAGGGGAGGACCGCGGAGACCGTACCGTCCGTCCCCGCGAGCGTCGAGATCCCGGGACCGCCGAGACCGGCCGTGATGGAGACCGTCGCGGCCGGCGCGGGGAAGAAGCTGCTGTCGGGTAGCACGGAGCCGACCGAGAAGCGGGTCTGGACCGCAGCCACCGGGTTGAGGTTCAGGGTCGACGCGTAGTTGACGGTCGAGGAACCGAGGGCCGCATACAGCTCACTGTTGCCGGTCGTCAGGCCTTCCAGCGCGAGCACGCTGTACGTCCCGACGGGGAGCACGACCGAGTAGTAGTGGTCGGGGTTCGCGTAGACCGTCACCTCGGACTCGCCCGTCCCGTAGACCAGGACCCCGATGGCGGTGGAGTTCGACTGCGGGCCCGCCGCCGCGATGCTCCCGGAGAGCGTGGCCGAGGGGACCAGCGAGAGCGCCGTCACCTGCGAGGGGAGCCCGGGGAACACGGCGGTGCTGCTGAGCGCCGACTCCAGCGACGAGCCGACATACCCGAGGGCGTACACCGAGTAGTTGCCGACGGGGAGGGTCGCCGTCACCAACCCGCTCGGACCCGAGACGATCGTCGTGCCGTTCTTGGTCTGGTCCTCGAGGGATTGCAGCGGCCCGACGGACGCGTTCTGGAAGTTCGGGAGCGGCACGAAACGGACCGGGATTCCGGCCACGGCTCCGCCGTTCGCCTCGACGACGAACTGGACCTGGGCCGCCGGGGTGAGCGACAGCGGCGCCTGGATCGTCTGCCCCGGAGTGGTGATCTGCACGCGGACACCCGGGCTCTCGTACGGCGGGGTTGCCCCCACGGCCGAGACCGTGTAGTTGCCGGGCGGGAGACCCGAGAAGGTGTAGCGACCCGTCGAGTTCACGAGGGCCGTCTCGAACGTCCCCGACGCGTTCCCGATGCTGACCCGAGCCCCGGCGGCCGCGCCCCCCTCGAAGGTGACGTTGCCGGTGACGACGCCGGCGGTGAGGCCCGCGGAGGCGTTGGTCGGCTGATTGGCGTGCACGAAGAGCTGGGTCTGGGTGAAGTTGTGTCCGTCGTAGAGGATGCTGTAGTTGTAGACGCCCGGCGACACCGCGGGAAGGTCGAACGTGCCGTCCACGTCAGTCGAGACGGTGGTCTTGGCGATCCCGTCCGGTCCCCAGAGCACGGCCTGCGCGCCCGGGATGACCTTGTCGACGTTGGGGACATACGTGGTGTTGTTCGCGATGTTCCAGTAGACCACTCCGCTCACGGCGGAGCTGCCGACGGTGACCGTCTGCACGAGGGTGGGCGGGTGGAGGTTGAGCCCGAGCGCGTCGGGGACGTAGATCTTGACCGACTTGATCAGGATGTTCCCCTGCTGCGAGAGTCCCTGCAGGGTGCCGGTCGTGACGTTGACGGTGTCGTTCCCGGGAGGCAGGACCACCGAGAAGTTCCCGCTCGCGCCCGTGAACGTCGTCATGTGAGGGATGCCCCACTGGTCGGTGACGGTCACCCGAACGCCCGAGACCGGGGTCCCACCCGCGAGCTGGACGGTCCCGACCATCGGTTCGCCGGGGTAGTACTCCAGCATCGACTCGCCCCCCTCGAAGTACCGGAGGGCGGAGGTGTTGGCGACCGAGCCGTTGACCGCCTTCGCCATCGCGATCGCGGTCGGGGTGTTCTCCGCGTTGCAGTTGTCCGCCTGGTCATCCGCCTTGGTGGGGCAGTAGAAGGCCGTCTGGTAGACGACCTCGAAGTGCTGCATCATCCAGCCGGGCTCGATCGGGGAGGACGCCAGGTTCGAGGAGAGGCCCGGGATGCCGCCGCCCTCCCCGATCTCCGTGCCGTTGTAGCCGAAGTAGGTCCGGTAGATCATCGAGTTGTAGAACGCCGAGAAGTAATTGATCGTGTAATTCACCGCCGAGACGCTCGGGGGCACGTCGCCGAGCGGGTACGTGTTCCCATCCGAGCCGAGCACGGTGACGTTGAAGAACGTAGACGGAAGCCCGGCCCCGTTGATGACCCGACCGGTGAGGTCCGCCGGCGCGTAGAAGATGCCGGTGTCCTGCCCGGAGAACGGGATCAGTCGGCTGTCCGTCATGTCGTACCGGATGGTCCACCCGGTGAACGACTGGACGTCGTTGTACACCTGGGAGACCCCGGAGAGCGGGAGCGAGTCGGCCAAGAAGTACGAGACCGCGAGATACATCGCGTTGTCGAGCGTCAGGGTGGTCGGGTCGACGGGGAGGTACTTGTCGGGGTGCGCGACGACCGTCGCGAAGTCCTGGCTCTCGTTGTTCATCAGGCTGTGCAGCTGAACGACGTTCAGGCCGTCGCCGGCGAGGATGGTGTTCAACGCCGGCGGCAGGTTCGCGAGCCCGCTCTTCGTCTGTTCCGCCTGCAGGAGCGTGGTCGTCAGGACCCCGATCGCCAGTGACTCGTTCTGCGCGAGGAGGAACTGACCCGCCGGATCGATCCCGTTCTGGAAGTTGTCCGCCACGCTGGGATGCTGGCCCTGGTCGATGGCCTGGAAACCATAGTCCCACCAGCTGACGAACGCGGGACGTTGGGCCGCGGGTAACGCCGTATCTTGGGTCGCCAGCCAATTGTAGCCGGCGCTATCGTACTGGTTCGACGTGTCGATGGTCGTCCCGGCCGCTCCAAAGTAGACCGAGGAGGCGGTGCCGGGCGCGGGCTGGAGCCAGGACGGGAGGGAGTCCGCGACCTGGACCCCGAAGCCGCTCTTGGTGTTCCCCGGGATCCCCGCGTCGATCGAGAGCCAGATGTTCGGCAGCAAGAGCCCGATGACCAGGACCAGCACGAGCACGTGGCGGGCCTTGAACGCCCGTCGGAACGCGCCCAGCTGACTCCGGCGGTCCGAGAGCGAGGCGACCGTCCGTCGCAGCTCCGGGTAACCGGCCACGTCGAGCGCCCGTCGGAGCGCTTCGGCGGGCAGGAGGGCAAAGGCGGGAGAACCCAAGAGGAAGAACTTCGACGCCGAGATCGGCAGCGCGACGGACAGGACCGCGAAGATGAGGAAGGCGACGATGGCCCGGGGGAACCGTCCCCGGATCAGCTGCCAGACGAGCAGGGCGATGCCCACGAACGCCAGGAAGAACGTGATGACGCCGTAGCTGATGACGAGCTGGTCGATGGAGGGGGCCTGGGCTTCGGCGACGGTCGAGTAGATCAGGTTCTTGACGAAGTAACCCTGCCCGGTGACGATGTTGTTGAACTGGGCGGGGCTGACGACGGCCAACACGCCGCCCGCGATGACGACGAGGACCGCGAGCGAGGGGATGGAGATCACCCACGGGGTGTCCCGCATCAGCATGAACGGCAGCAGGAGCAGCAGGGTCCCGAAGTACAGCAGGAGCGGGAGCGCGAACCAGACGATGAACTGCTGCTGGACGACGTAGTACGGGATCGCCATCGGGAACCCGACCAGCCCGACGATCCAGGCCGACACGTAGAGGGCGAACGAGTCGATCTTGCGCACGCGTTCGGCGATGACGAGGACCAG
>JASHXS010000205.1 GCA_030043405.1 Thermoplasmata archaeon
AGAACATCCGCATCGACCAGACCCGGCCCCGGTACATCGTGGGGTGGACGCCGCGGGTGAACGGCGGCTGCCCCGGGTAGCCGATGCGATCGAAACCGTTCCGGGACGACTGGGGCGTGTACAGCCGCTCGACCCCGATCCCACCGAGGGTCTCGAACTTCTCCTTCCGTTCCGGGCCCTTCGCCAGCGCCGGATCGAGTACCTCCGCGTCCCAGCGTCGGCGCGCTTCCTCGACGGCGCCCGTCCGTCGCGCCCGAGGAGGGCGGTGCGACAGCGTCCGAGCGTCCGTCCGGCTCGCGGACATCATCGAAAGAGAGGCTCGGGGCGGGATAAGCCCGGGGGTCACGCCGGTGGGGACGGGTCGGTCCGCGGGCTCCGGCGAGCGGGCTTCGTCGGGAGGCGGAGGCCGACAAGGTAGCTGGTCCCTCGTCGGTACACCTTGGCGTGCATCTCCTTCGCGAAGGTGGGGAACGCATCCCCCGTCCAGTTGGTGTTGTCCGCCAGGACGGCACTCCCCGGGTGGAGCTTCGGTCGGATCGTGGCGAGCTCGAGCGCGAGTCGCTCCGGCGTGTGCAGGTCGTCGTGGAGGAAGAGGTCGATGCCGGTCAACGTCTCGACGACCCGAGGAAGCTCGGTCGCACTGTCCCCGATGTGCAGGTCCCAGCGGGGGGATCGGAACGGGATCGCCCAGCCGCTGGCCAGCCCCGGGGGGATGGAGACGGGGGACTCGTCCTTGGCGAGGAGGGGGCCTCGCTGCCGGGTGGGGAGGTCGATCGAGTGGAGCGTCCCTCGGCGGTTCTTGTCGAGCGCCAGCAGGAAGTGGGCCGAGGAGATGCCGCTGCTGACGCCCGTCTCGACGACGTGGTCGGGTTCCAGGACGCGGGTGAGGGCGTACATCTCGAACGGGGCCCCGAGTTGGGCGTAGTTCGCTCGACCTCCGGCCAGGTGGCGCCGGTGGATCTCCTCTTCGATGGGGGCGAGCCCGTCCAGCTCGCCGAGGACGTCGAGGAGGCGTTCGTTCGAGGCACCGGAGACCGCCCGGAGCCACCGGAGGTTCACGGCCGCTCGGGGGTCGCCGAGTGCGTGGCGGGCCCGGGCGACCGCGGCCCGGACCTGCCGGCTCAGGTCGCCGGGACTGGGCGCGGGGGCGATGGACGTCACGATCGGGAAGCCTCTCGGGCGCCGCGAGTCTTGGCCACCAGATGGGCCTTGCGGACCCGCAGCGTCGAGGTGGTGGCGCGCACGTCGCGGTCGACCTCATCGAGCTCGAGACGCTCGGACCAGAAGGGCGCGTCCACGACCAGCGTCTCGTACTCGCCCCCCTCCCCCGCCACATGGACCCGCGCCCGGGCGGGAGGACCTCGCTCCAGTTCCTCCAGCAACGGGGGGTCGAGGAGACGACCGAGGAAGTCGGGATCCAGGGAGTCCGCCGCCAGGTGGACCAGGCGGACGACGAGGCCGGCGGCGAGCTCTTCGCGTACGACCCGCCCCGGCGCCTTTCGCCAGAGGGGCGCGTACACGGGGCGGCCGACCGTGCCGGCCACGCGCAGGAGCCGCGCCCACTGGTACGACGACTCGATCGCGCCGGCCACGACCCACCCCGTGCGGCCGGCCAGCGCTTCCTCGAGCGCGGCCAGCTCGGCCTCCTCGCCACGGCCGCGGACGGGAACGACGCGATGGGCCTTCCCCCATGCCTCGGCCTGCAGGCGTACCAGCCCGAGGTTCGGGGTGTGGAACATCATCGAGTCGGGATCGTCGGGCTGCAGGACCACCAGTTCGTCCACCGGACGGCCCTGGGTCTCGGCCAGGTACGCCGCGTAGATGGAGTCCTTTCCGCCGGAGACGAGCGCCGTGACGGTCACGGGCGACTACCCGGGGAGCCCCAGCCCGACGCGCCACTCCTCGTAGAGGGGACCCAGCTCGACTCGGCCGAGCTCTTCCGGACCGGCGTGGAAGTGACCGTCCGCGGCGGTAACTGTGCCGAGCTGTCGACACGGGAGCCCGCGGAACGCACGCTCGACCCGACTCTGGCGGGCGGGCGGAACCTCGACGACGAACCGCGATCGCCCTTCGCCCACGAGCGCGCTCCCGAACGAGGGGGCCCGCACGGCCGGGAGGTCGACGTTGAAGCCGAGGCCTCCGCCGAAGGCCATCTCCGCCAGCGTCACGGCGAGCCCGCCATCCGAGATGTCGTGGGCGGAGACGATGTCGTCCCGTCCGATGGCGACCACGAGGCGGTCGCCGACCTTTCGAAGCGTCGTCGGGTCGGAGGGCGGGACGCGCAGATTCGACAACGACCGGCGCCGGGCCCAGAGGGAGCCGCCCAGTTCGGGGGCGGTCCGGCCCACGAGGTAGAGCAGATTTCCATCGGCCTTGAAGTCGGACGTTACGGCATGGCGGATGTCGCGCACCAGCCCGGTCGCCAGCAGCACCGGAGTGGGAGGGATCTCCGCGCCGAGCCCGCCGTTGTAGAAGCTGACATTGCCGGAAGGCACGGCGAATCCCAGGTGTCGGGCGGCGAAGGCCATCCCGCGCGTCACCGCATCGAAGTCCCCCAGGACGCGAGGGTCCTCCGGGTTCCCGAAGTTCAGGCAGTTCGTCAGCGCGTCCGGGCGCGCCCCGACCGCGTAGAGGTTCCGCGCGGCCTCCTCGACGAC
>JASHXS010000026.1 GCA_030043405.1 Thermoplasmata archaeon
GACCCCGAAGTACCTCCAGGACTCGGTTGGCGGCCGACCGGTGCTCGCCCACCCGAGCCGCCCGGGGGGATTCCGTCTCGTCTACGGGAGAGCCCGCACCACGGGGCTCGCGGCGTGCGCCATCAACCCGGCAACCATGGTGGTGCTCCAGCACTTCGTCGCGATCGGCACCCAGGTCAAGCTCGAGTACCCGGGCAAGGCGACGGCGATGGGCGTCTGCGACACGATCGAAGGTCCCATCGTGGAGCTGCAGGACGGCACGGTGACCGCCATCCACGAGGTCGAGCGCGCCCGGGAACTCCTGCCCCAGGTCCGCCGCATCGTGGACCTCGGGGAGATGCTCGTCAGCTTCGGGGAGTTTCTCGAGAACAATCGACCGCTCGTTCCCGGCGCCTACTCGCTGGGCTGGCACACGGCCGAGTTGGATCGCGCGGGCGCCGACGAGTCGGCGGCCAGCCCCGCGACGTACGCCGACGCGGTGCGCACGTGCCTCGAGTTCCGCGTGCCGATGCATCCCCGCTGGCTGCTCTTCTGGCACGACCTGAGCCCGGCGGAGATCCGGGCGCTGTCGGAACGGGTCGAGCAGACCGGCCGGTGGGTCGACGGGGCGCTCGAACTACCGGCGGACCCGGCGTGGCACGACCCGCTGCTGCGCCTCGGCTTCCTGATGGGCCCCTCGGGGGACAACTGGTGGCGGGGGGAGCCGGATTCGAGCGCCGCGCTCCTCGGGGGCCTCGGTCTCGACCCGACCGAAGGACCCCTCCTCCGCCGGGTGTCGCTCGACCCGGTCGAGACCGATCCGATCGCGTACGTGAGCCGCCTCGCGGGGGTGGTGGTACGGCCCCGAGGCCCGTCGCGCGTCGGCGGACGAGTTGGGCGACCGGAGAAGGCGTACCAGCGCACGATGGAACCGAACGTGCACGCCCTGTTCCCGGTCGGGGTCGCCGGCGGCCCGACCCGGTCCGTGCCGGAGGCGGCCCGTCGGAGCCTGCGCGAGGGCGTCAAGGTCGACCTCGGGGTGCGGGTCTGTCCGTCGTGCCAGCGCTCGAGCGTGTGGACGCGATGCGTCTGCGGAGCGCACACGGAGCCGAATGGCCGCACCATCTCGGAAGTGCTCCCGGTGGCGAAGATCTGGAGCGAGGCCGTCTCGAGGCTCCGGATCCCCCACGCGCCGGTGACGAAGGGCGTGAAGGGCCTCACCTCGCCGGGGAAGGTGCCCGAGCCGATCGAGAAGGGGATCCTCCGGGCGTCGCACCAGATTTCCGTGTACCAGGACGGCACCGCCCGGTTCGACCTGACCGACCTGCCCCTGACCCACTTCCGGCCGAACGAGTCCGGGACGTCCGTCGAGCGGCTCCGCGCCCTCGGCTACACGCACGACTGGCTCGGCGCCGAACTGGTCGACGGCGAACAGCTCTTGGAGCTCCAGCCGCAGGACATCCTCGTCGCGCGGTCGTGCGGGGAGTACCTCACCCGCCTGGCCCAGTTCGTCGACGACGAGCTCGTCCGGTTCTACACCCTCGAACCGTTCTATCACGCCCAGCGACCCGAGGACCTCATCGGGGCGATCGTGGTCGCGCTCGCCCCGCACACCTCCGGCGGCGTGGCCGGTCGGATCGTCGGTTTCACGGACGCGGAGGCGTGCTTCGCCCACCCGGTCTTCCACGCCGCGAAGCGCCGCAACTGCGACGGGGACGAGGACTCGGTGACCTTGCTGCTCGACGCGCTCCTCAACTTCTCGCGTTCCTACCTGCCGTCCAGTCGCGGCGCGCTGATGGACAAGCCGCTGGTCCTCACGACGCGGCTCGAGGCGACCGAGGTCGACAAGGAGGCGCACAACGTCGACGTCGGCCTCGCCTACCCACTGGCCTTCTACCAGGCCGCCGCGGACCGGCGGCCCGCGAAGGAGGTGGAGGCGCTCATCGATACGGTGGGCCATCGGCTCGGGACGGATCGCTCGCTCTCCGGCTACGGTTTCACGCATGACACGCGCCGGGTCGCGGCCGGCCCGGTCAAGTCGGCCTATCGCGACGGCCGCTCCATGAGCGACATGGTCGAGCGCTCGGTCGTGCTCACCGCGCAGATCCGGGCGGTCGACGTCGCCGAGGCGGTCACCCTCGTGCTCAACGCCCACTTCCTGCCGGACCTGATGGGGAACCTGAAGAGCTACGCGACCCAGAAATTCCGCTGCAAGCTGTGCGGCACGTCCTACCGACGCCCTCCCCTCGCCGGGCGCTGCAACGCGCTCCGCCCCGGGGGAGGCCGCTGCGACGGGGAACTGCTGGCGACCGTCTACGAAGGCTCGGTGCGCAAGTACCTCCCGCTCTCCCAACGGTTGGGGGCGATCGACGGGATCACCCCGTACGTCCGTCAACGCATCCAGGTGCTCGCGGACTCGCTGGCCACCCTGTTCCCGGGCGCGGGCGCGCAGACGACGCTCGACCAGTTCCGTCCCGGACCGCCGGCCTCGCCCCCGTGACGCGACTCCGCCGGCCCCCGTCCGCGACCGTCGCGATCCGGGCGGCCCGGAGGCCCGCCGAGGTCGAGACGGTGCGACGCCTGTTCCTCGAGTACGCGACCGGGCTGGGCGCCGACCTGGGCTTCGAAGGATTCGAGGAGGAGGTCCGGTCGCTCCCCGGCGCCTACGCTCCCCCGGGCGGAACCCTGCTGCTGGCCACCCTGGCCGCGGAGCCCGTGGGATGTGCCGGCGTACGCCCGTTCGGACCCGGCGAATGCGAGCTCAAGCGGTTGTATCTCCGGCCCACCGCGCGGGGTCGAGGCCTGGGACGGGCCCTCGTGCAGCGCGCGCTCGCGTTCGCCCACGACGCCGGCTACGTCGCGA
>JASHXS010000206.1 GCA_030043405.1 Thermoplasmata archaeon
GCGGAGCAGACGTGCCGGGCGACCTCGAGCGGGGGCGACAGAAGGTAGCGTGGGCGCGCGCCCACATGCCCGTCCTCGAGGGGATCCGCCGCCGCTTCGAGGCGGAACGTCCCTTCCAGGGGTTGACGATCTCCGCCGTCCTCCACGTGGAGTCCAAGACCGCCGCCCTGGCCCTGGCCCTGCAGGCCGGAGGGGCGAACGTCCACCTCGCCGCCGGCAACCCCCTGTCGACCGATGACGACCCGGTCGCGGTCCTCCGGGAGGCCGGCATCGACACACGCGCGGAGAAGGGGGAGAGCGTGGCGGCGTTCAAGGACGGGATCCGCGCCATGCTGGACGCCGACCCCGATGTCATCATCGACGATGGGTCGGACCTCGTCGCGCTCGTCCACACGAGCGGTCGGGGCCGGGGGAAGATCCGGGGGTCGACCGAAGAGACGACCACGGGGATCATCCGACTGCGGGCGCTGGAGAAGAGCGGGAAGCTGCTGTTCCCCGCGATCGACGTCAACGACGCCGAAATGAAGCACCTCTTCGATAATCGCTACGGGACCGGCCAATCGACCCTCGACGGCATCTTTTCCGCGACCAACCTGCTCATCGCCGGTCGGGTCTGCGTCGTCGCCGGGTACGGCTGGTGCGGCAAGGGCGTGGCCAGCCGGCTCCGGGGGCTCGGGGGCGAGGTCATCGTGACGGAGGTCGACCCGGTCCGGGCATCGAGGCCCGACTGGATGGGTTCCGGGTGGAGCCGATGCTGGACGCCGCCCGGGAGGCCGACCTGATCGTCACCGTGACGGGGAACACGCAGGTGGTGCGGGCGGAACACTTCCGCGTCCTCAAGGACGGCTGTCTGCTCGCGAACGCCGGACATTTTGACGTCGAGGTCTCCCGGAAGGACCTCGAGGGGATGGCGGTCAGCCACCGAACCGCCCGGCCGTACACCGAGGAGTACCAGTTCGCGGATGGTCGCCGGGCGTACCTGCTCGGGGAGGGCCGGTTGATCAATCTGGCCGCGGGCCAGGGCCACCCCGTCGAGATCATGGACCTCTCCTTCGCGCTCCAGGCGCTCAGCGCCGAACACATCGCGCGGCACGGGACGACCATGGCGCCGCGCGTGCACGCCGTGCCGACCGAACTGGACCGGGCGGTCGCCGAAGCCGCGCTGGCCCCGCTGGGGGTGCGGCTCGAGCAGCTGACGCCGGAGCAGGTCGCGTATCTCGCGCAATGGGAGGGAGGAACATGACGGAGTCGAAGGTGCCGGAAGGGCTGCGATACACGAAGAGTCACGAATGGGTGCGGGTCGAGGGCGACGTCGCGACGGTCGGGATTACCGACCACGCCCAGTCCCAGCTGACGGACATCGTCTTCGTCGACCTCCCGACGGGGAACAAGTCGGTCGCCCTCGGCGGCACCGTGCTCTCCCTGGAGTCCGTGAAGACCGTGGCGGACGTCTACGCACCGGGCCCCGGCACGGTCAGCGAGTCGAATGCGGAGCTGAAGACACACCCGGAGCTGATCAACCAGGACCCGTACGGACGCGGATGGCTGTTCCGGGTGAAGCTCTCCGGGCCGATCGACCCGGAACTGCTCGACGCCGCCGCGTACCGCGCGCACCTGGCGAGCGGGGCGTAGCCCTTACTTCCCCTCGAACTGGGGCTTCCGGCGCTCGAGGAAGGCCCGCATCCCTTCCTTGCGGTCGGCGGTACCGAAGGTGTGACCGGCGGACTCGCCTTCCAGATGCAAGCCGGCCGCGAGCGGAGCATCCAGTCCCCGGTCGATCACCTGCTTGACCCACCGGACCCCGAGCGGGGCCCGACTCGCGATGAGCTCAGCCAACGCTTGCGTCTCCTCTCGGGCGGTCCCCGCGGGCAGGACGCGGGCGACGAACCCGAGCCGGTACGCCTCCTCGGCGCTGACCGGGACGCCCGTGTACGTGAGCAGCTTGGTCCGGGAGCGACCGATGAGCCGCGTCAACCGGGTGGCGCCGCCCATCCCCGGATGGATGCCGACCGTGACCTCCGGCAGTCCCAGTTGCGCCCCCTCCGCGGCCACGATGAAATCGGCTGCCAGGGCCAGTTCGAGTCCACCGCCCAAGGCATACCCTTCGACCAGGGCGATCACCGGCGCGGGGAACCGTTCGACGCGCTCGGCGACCCGCTGGCCGAGGAACCCGAAGTCGATCCCCTCCGCCAGCGATTTCTTCTCCATCTCCGCGATATCGGCCCCCGCCGCGAACACGGGCGACGAGCCGGCGAGTACGACCGCCCGTACGCCCCGCGCGCGCTCGAGCTCGGCGAAGGCCTCCTCGACCTGACCCAGGACGTCCGAATTCAGGGAGTTGAGCACCTCCGGCCGGTCGAGGAGGACCCAGGCGACCGGACCCTCCCGCTCGACGCGGACCGTTCGCAGGGGCCAGGTCGTTTCCCCTCGGCCGACCCGCTGTCGGAGCGCGTTCGCGACCGGGAAGTTGCCGGGCCACGTCCGGGCATACTCCTCGACCAGGCGGAGCCCCTCCGTCAAGCCGACGCTGTTCAGCTGCGCGAAGGGACCCCAGGTCCGACGCAGCCCGACGGTGGCCCCCCGGTCCGTCGCTTCCGCGCTGGCCACGCCCTCCTCGACCAGCTGGGTCGCGATCCCGATCGTCAGCCCGAGGAATCGGGCGCGGACGGCCGCCTTCTGACCCGGCTCGACCGTCGTCTCCTTCCACGCCCACGGCTGGCCGGCGCGGAACTGCTGTTCGAGGCGTTTCGAGGGGGCGTACGCCGGGCCGAACGCCCGATACAGCGACGTCTCGGCGTGGAATGCGATGGGGATCCCCGTGACGTTCATCAGTTCGAACGGACCGAGGGTGGCTCCGAACAGTTCGCGCCCCACCTCCTCGATGGTGGCGAGAGTCCCGACCTCCTCCTCCGCCAGGCGGGTCGCCTCGTTGAGGTACGGGACGAAGTAGCGGTTCACGCAGAAGCCAGCGGTGTCAGCGGTCTCGATCGGGATCTTCCGGAGGAGGTAGCAGAATCGAACCAGCTCCCGCACGACGGCGGGATCGGTGGAGGCACTGCCGATGACTTCGACCAGCTTGTTGATCGCGGCCGGGTAGAAGAAATGCAAGCCGGCGAACCGACCCGGATGCGGGAACCCGGCGCCGAGTTCGGCGACGCTGAGCGAGGAGGTGTTGGTCGCCACGACCACCTCGGGCCCGACCAGTTGGGCGACCTCCGCGAAGACGGCCCGCTTGACCGCCATCTCCTCGAAGACAGCCTCGACCACGAGGGCCGCGCCGCGTACCGCCTCGGCCAGGTCCGTCGTGAAGGAGATCCGCGCCAGCACCTCGTCGCGTCGGGCCGGGGTCAGCTTCTTTCGCTCGATCGCCCCGACGAGCATCTTCTCGATCCGTTCGCGTCCCCGGCGGATCGACGGCTCATCGACGTCGCGCACCCGCACGGCGAACCCCGCCTGCGCGCACGCCTGGGCGATCCCACTGCCCATGTTGCCGGCGCCGAGGATCGCGACGGTCGCCGGCGGACGGAGCGGAGGGGTCGACATGTCTCGAAATCCTGACCCGTCGTTCCGGGCCGGGCGGGACGAGGAGGACCGGCTAATAACCATTCGGCGAGGGCGGGAAGCTTAAGCCCCCTCGACTCAGCCCGGGGCGAGGCGAGCGAGAGATGAACGCCCCGACCGCCGCCTGTCTCCATTCGGAACAATCGTTCATCCGGGCCCTGGGCGGGTTCGTCCTCGGGGTGGCGGGAGGGGAGCTCGTGACCCATGAACGCGTCCCGTTGCCCCAGTTCAACTTCGTCCAGGTGCGCGAGGTGGCCGCCGAACGGCGAACGGCGTTCTTCGAGCGGGCGCTGGACCACTACTTCCAGCGCGCGCTTCGCCCGACCTTCCGCCTGCCGAACCCTACCCCGAGCCATCTGGACGCGAGCCTCCGAGGCCTGGGTTTTCGACCGCGGTCGGAGTCGTTGACGGTGATGCGTCCCCTCCATCCACGGGCCTCCCCCGGCGACGGGTACGACGTGCGGGCCGCGAGGGAGACCGACTTCGATGGGCTGCTCGAACTGTGGACGGGCGTGAAGGACCGACCGGAACTTCGCTCGGCCGTGGATGTCGTCTGGCACCACCCGAATCCCGACGAGCGGCTGACGCCGGTGCTCGCCGAGCGCGGGGGCCGGGCCGTCAGCGGGGGGCTCCTGTACGAGCACGCGGGCGTCGCGGGGCTCCACCTCATCGCCACCCGGACGGGAGCGCGGGGCCAGGGCGCCGCTTCGTCGTTGGTCAGCGGCGTCTTCGCCGCCGGGGGGGCCGGTGCGTCGGAGC
>JASHXS010000207.1 GCA_030043405.1 Thermoplasmata archaeon
TATCGCCGAGGTCCATCGACGGGTGGTCGCCGGCGAGCTGGTGCTCTCCGACCTCGTCACCCACCGCGTGCCCCTCGACCAGCTGGCCGAGGCGTTCCGACTCGCCGCGCGTCCCACCGAGGCCGTCAAGGTGGTCGTGACGGGCCCGGCCGCAGGTGCCTAGATCTCGGCCGCCTCGCCGAGCGTTTGCCCGACAACCCGGTGGCCCGGGTGCACCCGGGTGCGGGGTCCGAGGATGCTCGACGATACGAACGCGTCCTTCTGGACCCGGGCCCCGTCCATCACGATCGAGTTCTCTACGTGGGCCCCCGGCTCGACGAGGACACCGGCGCCGAGGGTGACGTATTTTCCGAACGACGCGCCTTCGGCCGTGGTGCCCGGCGCCGCCGCCACCGGACCGGTGCCCAGGGCTCCTCGGGGGATCGTCCCCCGCCCCCCCCGGCCATCGTCGAACAGCATCCGCTGGGCGTTGAGCAGGCGCTCGGGCGTCCCCGCATCCTCCCAGTACCGGGCGAGGCGAAACCCGTACAGACCCTGCGGGAGTAGGTTCGGCACGACCTCGCGCTCGAAGCTGACGGCCCGCCCGGGAGGGATCGCGTCGAGGGCGGCGCGCGACCACACGGCCAGCCCGGCGTTGATCCAGTGAGACGGTGCCTGCTCGGGTTCCGGCTTCTCGACGAACGCGGTGATGCGGTCGTCCGGTCCCAGGGCCGCCACGCCGTACGGCCGGGTGTCGGCCACTTCGGCGAGGCACATGGTGCCGATCCCGCCTCGCTCGGAGTGGTGGGCGAGGACCGCCGCGAGGTCGACGGCGGCGATCACATCGGAGTTCAGCAGGTAGAACGGGTCGCTCATCGCACCGCCGGCGTTCTTCATCCCGCCGCCGGTGCCGAGCGGTTCGGCCTCCGGCACGGTCCGGACCGGGCACTTGGGGGGGTGCGCCCGGACGTACGCGTCGATCATCTCGGCCTTGTAACCGGTCGCCAGCGCCACCTCCTCGACCCCCGGTGGCAGCAGGTCGAGGACGTGGTAGAGCACCGGCTTACCGGCGATCGGGATGAGCTGCTTCGGTACCGTGTGCGTTAGCGGTCGCAATCGGGTACCGAACCCCCCGATGAGGACCAGCGCCTTCATCCGACGCCCCAGACGGGGGCTCGACTTAGCCGTTCGGTCCGGCCTAGATCAGGTTGGGGGTATCGCCCTTCTCGGCCGCCCGAGCGTAGTCGCGCGCGACCAGCCGCTTGAGGAGGGCGGCGGGACTCCCCCAGATGGTCACCCGGCGCACGCTCCCGGCCGCCTGACCGAGGCCCAGGGCCACGACGACGCCGCGCTCTCGGTAGGTGAAGGCGGCCATCGGCTCGCCTCGGATCCGGGCGACGAGGTTCGCGGCGGCGACCCGAGCCTCCGCGAGGGCGGCCTGCGCGGTCCCGGGCACCAACATCCCCGTCGCGGGGTCCCGGAACTCGATCACGTCGCCGACGGCGAATACGCCGGGATGCCCGGGGAGCTCGAGGGTGGGCTCGACGGCCAAGCGACCGCCCTTGCCGTGTGGAGCGTCCAGCGCCTTGACCGCCGGCGGTGCTTCGAGTCCCGCGCACCACACCGCGGCGTCGCAGGGCAGCACCGTTCCATCTTCGAGCGTCACCCGCCCGGGCTCCACGCGGGTCACGTTCCAGCCGGCGATCATCTGGACCCCGGCGCTGCGTAGGATCTCCCGCGCGTGGGCGATGAGTCGCGGCGGGAAACCCGCGAGGAACGGCAGGGCACCCGTCAACAGGAAGACGTCCGGCGACCGGGTGGTCGGCCCGGCGAGACGCGGCCAGTCCGTCGTGGCGATCTCCGCCGCGAGCTCGGTCCCGGTGGAGCCGCCTCCGACCACCGCGATCCTCGGCCGTCGCTCGCCCGCGAGCGTCGCCGAGGCCCGCTCGATCGCCAGGAGCTGGGTCGCGAGCTTCTGAGCCCCGGAAAGCCGGTAAACCTGGAAGGTGTGCTCCGAGGCGCCCGGGACCCCGTAGTAGGACGCGACGCTGCCGAGGCAGACGGCCAGGTAACCGAACCGTTGTTCGCCGGAGTCGAGATGAACCGTTCGCGCCGACAGGTCGATCGACTCGACCGACCCCAGGCGAAACTCGACGCCGCGACGATCGAGGACCTGGGCGAGCGGGACCGTCCACGCGCGGACATCCGGCCCCGCTTCGGCCAGCTTCCCGATCTCGTACAGCTGGGTGCGGAGCACGTGGACCGGCGTCCGATCGACCAGGATGATGGGGACCTGGCCCCGCAGCTTCCGGGAGACCTGCTGGGCGACGGTGAGCCCGGCATACCCGGCCCCCAGGATCACCAACGGTCCGGCGGGGACACTCGCCACGAGGGGGTCGGGACCGGTCCGGGACCATCACGCTTGCGAGCGGACCTCCCGGCTCGCCCAGAACTCCGGCGAGAAGGCTAAGTAGGGGTCCCCCGCGTTTTGACCGACAAGATTCCTCTCGACCGGTCGCCGGAACCGAGGGGCCAGGACGGAAACCCGGTGATCCCGACGCCCCTCGTCAACAACCTGTGGGTCCTGCTCGCGGGCCTGCTCGTCTTCACCATGACGATCTCGGTCGGCCTCCTCGAGGTCGGGGAGCTCGGCGAGCTCCTCTCCTTCAGTCTGCTCAAGACCCTCCTCATGACCGTCCTCGCGGTCGTGGTGATGGCGGCCGTCGGGTTCAACACCGCGTTCGCCCCCACCTGGTACGGCGTGATCGGAAACCCGTTCTACCAGCCGGGGTTCTTCCTGGGAGGGTTCTCCACCGCGGCCGTCAACCCGGTCACCGACGTCTGGTGGTCCCAGACGGGGACGGGCCTCGTGA
>JASHXS010000003.1 GCA_030043405.1 Thermoplasmata archaeon
GATTGACCCGCTCGGGCGGCAACCCCCGCTCAACGGCCGCGCTCCGCAGCGTGGCCAGGTCCACGATCGTCGGAACCCCGGTGAAGTCCTGGAGCAGCACTCGCTCGGGAAAGTACCGGAACTCCGCCGTGTCGGCGACGGCGGCCCCGTTCGCCAGCGCGACCACGGGGCCGAGCTCGTCTCGGGCCGGGTCGAAGTGCCGGACCACGTTCTCGAGGATGATCCGGACCGTGCGGGGTCGCCGTGCCCAACGGCCGGCGTCCACGCCCGGTACCCGGTCCACCCGGACGACCTGGACGGAGACGGGCGCGACGGTCAGCGGCTCGCGCACGGGGAGGGAAGGGGCATTGGTCATGCTCGGGGGACGGTCGACGACCACTTGGGCATTATGGGCGCCCCGGGCCCGCTCCGACGGGGCGGGACGTCGGCCACCCGAAGGACACCTGGGTCCCCGCGGCCGGACGAGCGAATGGCTCGGGGATTCTCCACTCCACGCGTTCCCCCTCGGGGCTTCGCAGCACGACTAGGGCTTCCGCACCGACCGTACCGGCCGCGACGACCGTGAATGTCCCCGCCGACCCGCCCTCCGGCCGGACCCGGAGCTCGGTCGGCCAGACGGCGACCGGCCCGTCGGGGCCGGGCAGCACATTGTAGCCCAGGAACTTCGCGGCCCGCGTCGTGCGGGGCCGCTGCGCGATCTCGCCCGGGGAGCCCCAGGCGTCCAGCCTACCCTCGAACAAGAGGCCCACCCGGTCCCCGAGGAAAAAGCCCTCCTCCCGGTCGTGGGTCACGTGGATGGCGCCCGTCCGGGACTCCCGCAGCGCCCGCCGAAATTCGGCTCGAAGCTCGGCGCGGGCCTCGACATCAATCGACGCGAACGGCTCGTCGAGGAGGACGAGGCGGGGGCGGGCGGCCAGCGTGCGGGCCAGGGCCACCTTCTGCCGCTCTCCTCCCGAGAGCGTGGAGGGGTCGCGGTCCTCGAATCCCGCCAGGCCCAACAGTCCCGCGAATCGCCCCACCACCTCGTCGATCTCCGGCCGGGGGCGACGCTGGAGAAGCGGCGCGTAGGCGATGTTCTCGAAGACCGTCCGGTGGGGGAACAGCGCCGGTTCCTGGAACATCAGGGCCAGCCCCCGGCGATGCGTCGGCACCGTGGCGAGGTCCCGCCCCTCGAGCCGAACCTCTCCCCCGTGCAGCGGCTCGAGCCCGGCCAGGCAGCGCAGCAGGGTGGTCTTGCCACTCCCGTTCGGGCCCAGCAACACCACGACCTCGTCGGCGCGGACCTCGAAGCTGATGTCCTGGAGGACCGGCCGGTGGTCCCACCGGGCCGAGAGCGACCGGACCTCGAGCAGGGGTTCAGAGCTCGACACGTCGGCCTCCCGCCGAGAGGGCGACGAACACCGCGAGGGCGATCAGCAGCAGGAGCCCCGCGGCCGCGTCGGCGACCGGCGTCTGACGGGCATTCGCGAGCCCGTACAGCGCGACAGGCAGGGTGGTGAAGCGGGGCGTCACGAGGAAGAAGGTCGCTGTGAACTCGCCCAGCCCCAGCGCGAACGCGAGCAGGGCGGCCGTGACCAACCCGTCGCGCGCCCGGGGGAGGTCGGCGTCCAGGAAGGCGGAGAACCGGCTCGCGCCGAGGGTCTGCGCCGCTTCCCGGGACGCCGCCGGCAGACCGGAGAGGGGGGTCGCGAGGGCCTGGAGGGCGAACGGGAGCGCGAGCATCGCCTGGCTGACAATGACGAGGACCCAGACGGAACCCTCCCCTCCCAAGATCGGCCGCCAGAAGGTGGCGAGGGCGAAGGCCAGGACCACGGGCGAGACGAGCAGGGGGAGGAACAGGACGAGGCCGAGCGAGGTACGACTTCGGCGGCCCAGGGTGGCGAACGCCGCGGGCACGGTGAGCAGGACCGCGATGCCGGCGGCCGCGACCGCAAAGACGAGCGTATTCCCCACGGCCGCGGGGACGCTCAAGCCGAGCCGGGCCGTGGTGGCCGGGGAAAAGAGGCTGGCCCAGGCCGCTCCGGCCCCTTCAGAGCCCGAGGGAGCGAGGGTCCGAAAGAGGACCGCCGCCAAGACCGCCGCGACCCCGCCCAGGACGGCGAGGGTCTCCGCGGCCAAGGCGAGGTCGACCGGCCGGTGGACGGACACTCGTCGGGTGGGCCGACGCCGTCGACCCGGATCGGCTCGGAGCCCGCGGGCGAGCCAAAGGTATCCGAGGGTCGGCAGCAGGAAGAGGAGGAGCATCGCGAGAGCGAGCACGCCGGCCGCCGCCGGCTGGAGCAGGACGGTGTCGAGCGACCAGATCCGCGCCTCGACGGTGTAGCATCGGGCCCCACACAAGAGGAGCGGGGGAGCGAAGGAGAGGGCGGAGAACAGGAACGTGAGCAGTCCGCCCGCGGCCGCCCCCACCCACGTGGGACGACCCCATCCGTCGAGGTAGGCGCGGGCCGGCGAGCCCCCGAGGGTGGCCACGCTCTCCTCCAGGTCGCGCGAAGCGACCTCGCAACCGGTCGCGGTGAGGAGGACGACCAGGGGGAGGTTGAACACCAGGTTGACCAGCACGATGGCCGGGACCCCGCTGCCCAGCACGCCCGCGCCGGCCGAGGTCGACGCGAAGAGACCACCGCTGGAGAAGAGGTCCTCGACGCCGAGCACCACGATGAGACTCGGCAGGAGGAAGGGGACGAGCAGCACCGACCGGAGAAGCCCTCGGCCCGGAAAGTCGAAGCGTCCGACGAAGAGGCCCGCCGGGTACCCCAGGGCCACCGCCAGCGCCGCCGAGAGGGCGCCCTGTTCCAGAGAATTCCCCACCGCGGCCCGGTTGAGGGGGTCCGCGAGCAGGGCCCCAGCGCCGGCCAAACCCCCCGAGTCGGCGAGGGACGTGGCGAACAGCACGGCGACCGGAAGCAGGGCGAAGAGTACGACGAACGCGAGGACGGGGAGGGAGAGCCCGACCGCCCCCCGGGGGGGCGTCATCCGGCCCCGGTCGCCAGCTCGAGCCACTCGTTGACCCAGCCCGTCAGGTTGCTCGCGACCTCCGACGGGGTCGTCAGGTCGTTGAGCGGGACGATGGTCGAGGGGTCGACGGCCGCCGCGAAGACGGGCGGTACCGGCACCGTGTCGTTCGCCGGATATTCCCACTCGGTTTCGGGGAGCAGATTCTGGACCGTCCCGCTCAGGAACCAATTCTCGAACTCTTCATCGAGGGCGAGATGTCGGGTCCCGCTGACGATCCCGATCCCGTAGATGGTTCGCCACCCGTACGCGGTCCCGTTCGACCAGGCGACGGTCGAGTTGTACTGGCCCGCGGCCCCGTTCGCCGCCGCGTACGCCGGGTCGGTCGTGTAGCTGACGACCATCTGCGGGCCGCCGGGGGAGGTGAACTCACCGAACGCGGTCCCCCAATCCGGCGCCGGCGGCGGCAGATGCGGAAGGACCGCCGTCCAGAAGGTGGGCCAGCTCTCGTGGAGCACGTGCAGGTAGTACTCGATCTGCCAGACGAGGAATTCCTCGCCGGTGATGTCCTGGGAAGGATCCTCGACCTGGAGTTGGCGGGCCCACGACGCGTTGTCGACGAAGTCCGAGAAGGTGGCGTGTTCGACCGCGCCGTCCGTGGCGTTGGCGAACGACGCGTTGTAGTCGATCCCGAGGTACCCCCACTCGTACGGCACGACCGCGTCGTCCGGGGAGAGTTCCTGGACCAGCGCGGCGGGGACATTTGCGAGGGCGGGTGGGGCGTACGGAACGAGCAGGTGGTCGGCGTCGGCCTCGGGTCCGGTCAGTTCATCCAACCCGATCACCAGGTCCGCCCCCGGGGCGTTCTGCTGCGCGAGGAGGGTACTCGCGAGCGTGCCGGCGGGGCATTCGACCTCGATCTTGACGTTGTGGGCGCTCTCGAACTCGCCGAACGCGGTCGACCAGGCAGGGGCCCCGCAGTCCGCCCCCCCGAGGAGGCTCGGGTAGGTGTAGATCACCAGCGTCGCCGGCTCTTCCGTCACGAAGGTGTAGACGGCGAGGCCGGCGACAACGAGTACCACGACCGCGGCGATCGCGAAGAGGACCCGGCGGGCTTGGCCCGGGCGCCGGAGTCGCCGCGGAGGCGAGACGTTCGTCCCCTCGGTCATCCCTCCGCAGGTCCGGCGGAGAGGTGTCTCAGGTGCCGCATTGCGTTCCCTTCGCGGGCATTATCCCGTACAGGTTCGTGGGGTCGACGAGGTCTCCCTCGTCCTCTCAGCCGGTGCCCAGCTCCCCCTGCGACCGGCCCGAGCCGACGTCAGAGATTAACGTTTCCTCCTCCGGACGCGCGGCCACGCCGGGCACGAGGGGACGCCAGAACAGGCCCGTGTCCCAGTACTGGCCGAGCTTCCACCCGACCTCGGGGAGGCGGCCGGCCTCCCGGAAACCCCAGCGGGTGTGGAACGCCACCGAGGCGGCGTTCGGGAGGGCGATGACGGCGATCGCCCGGTGGAGCGGCTCCCGGGCGATCGAGTCGAAGAGCGCCCGGTAGAGGCGACCACCCAGGCCCTGGCCCACGGCTTCGGGGCGGAGGTAGACGCTCACTTCGATCGTGGAGTTGTACGCCGGCCGGGGCCGGTAGCGACCGCTCTCGGCCCAGCCGATCGCGGGCCCCTCTTCCGGGGCCACGACCCAGAGCTGGTACGGACCCCCGGTGTGGAGGTCGAACCATTCGCGTCGCTGCGCGACGGTCATGGGTCGCGTCTCAAAGGTCGTCGCAGTGTGCTGGATGTAGTGGTTGTAGATCTCGGTCAACGCGGGGAGGTCCGAGAGTTCGCCCGGGCGAACGCGAAGGGTCGGCACTCGGAGGGGAAGCGCGCTCGTGTAATCAAGCCGCGCCCCCCCACGGCCTTATACTGCCGCCGGCCCCTTCCCAGCGAGGAACCGGGTGCCATGTCGGATCCCATCGAGAAGCTCCGTTTCGGGACGGAGCTCGTGAAGCGCGGCTTCGCCCGAATGCAGCAGGGCGGCGTGATCATGGACGTCACCACCGCCGACCAGGCGGCGATCGCCGAGGAGGCCGGCGCGGTAGCCGTGATGGCCCTGGAGCGAGTCCCGGCGGACATCCGCGCGGCCGGCGGCGTCGCCCGCATGGCCGACCCGCTCAAGATCCGGGAGATCCGCGAGCGCGTCTCCATCCCGGTCATGGCCAAGTGCCGCATCGGCCACACGGCCGAGGCCCGCGTGCTCGAGTCGCTCGGCGTCGACATGATCGATGAGTCGGAGGTCCTCACGCCCGCCGACCCGTTCGGACATGTCGACAAGAAGGCGTTCACCGTCCCGTTCGTCTGTGGGGCTCGCAATCTCGGCGAGGCGCTCCGACGCATCGACGAGGGCGCGGCCATGATCCGGACGAAGGGCGAAGCCGGCACCGGCAACGTCGTCGAGGCCGTGCGCCACATCCGTCAGATCTCGAGCGAGGTCGAAGAGCTCGGGAAGCTGCCGAAGCGGGACGTCGCCGCCTGGGCGAAGAAGGAGCGCGTGACCGAAGCCGTCTGTCAGGAGGTCCGCTCCCTGGGCCGTCTGCCGGTCGTCAACTTCGCCGCTGGGGGGATCGCGACGCCGGCGGACGCGGCGCTTTGCCGGCTGCTCGGCGTGGACGGCCTCTTCGTCGGCAGTGGGATCTTCAAGTCGGAACATCCGATGAAGGTCGCTCGGGCCGTCGTCGAAGCATCGCTGCATTACGAGGAACCGGAGATCGTCGCCCGGGTCTCGACGGGTCTTGGCGAGGCGATGCGCGGGATCGACGTCGTGAGCCTCGCGCCGGACGCCCTCCTCCAGACCCGCGAGTCCGACCCGCTGCCGGTCCGGCGCCGCGGCCCGACCGAGGCCTAGGCAGCGCCGACCCGCCCTCTCGGGCGGTGTTCGTATAGCCCCCGGCCGGGTGGGTAGCCCGTGCGGATCGTCCAGGTCTCGCCCTTCTTCGCCCCCCATACCGGGGGCGTGGAGTCCCACGTCCGGAACCTCGCGCGCGAGTTCGCCCGCGAGGGACACGACGTCACGGTGGTGACGGCGCGATACGACCGGTCGCTGCCGGTCGACGAGCGGTCGGAGGGGTACCGGGTGATGCGCGCCCGCACCCTGTTCGTGGCCCTGAATACCCCGTTCGACCCCGGCACGACGGGACTCCTGCGTCACCTCGACGCCGACGTCTTCCACCTGCACTATCCGCCGCCCCTCACCTCGTATTTCGCCACCCGCGCGGTCGCGCGCCGGCCGGCGCCGGTGTGTCTCACGTACCATTGCGACCTGGATCTCCCCGGACGCCTCGGTCGCCTCGGCGCCGGTGCCTACCAGCGCTTCTTCGTGCCCCCGACGCTTCGCCAGGTCGACCGGGTCATCGTCCACACCCGGAGCTATGGCATCACGTCGGCGATGCTGCGCGGCCGGGACCTGGCAGTGATCCCGTCGGTCGTCGACCTCGAGCGATTCCGGCCCGGGCTCGACGCGAGCGCCTTGCGACACAGCCTCGGACTCGAGGGAAAACGGGTCCTCGCCTTCACCGGCCGGCTCGTGCCGCACAAGGGCGTCAACGTCA
>JASHXS010000208.1 GCA_030043405.1 Thermoplasmata archaeon
ACGGCACCACGCCCACCTCGTCCCGTTCGCCGGCTGGGAGATGCCGCTGTACTACTCGAGCATCTTGGCCGAGCACAAGGCCGTCCGCGAGAAGGTGGGCGTCTTCGACGTCTCCCACATGGGGATTCTCACGCTGTCCGGGGCGAGTGCGGCCGAGCTGCTCGCGCGGCGCTCCACCGCCAACGTCCCGGCGCTGCCACCAGGGCTCGTCCGGTACACCTTCTTCCTGGAGTCGACGGGGGCGATCGTGGATGACCTGCTCGTCTCCCGGCTCGACGCCGGCGCCGACCTGGACCACCGGTACCTCGTCGTCCCCAACGCGGCCCACGCGGACGAGATCGAGGAGATCCTCCGTCATCACCGCGCTCCGGACACGACGATCGCCCGCTGGAACGGGCAGGTCGCCATCCTCGCCGTACAGGGGCCGGAAGCTCGGAGCCTCCTGGAACGGACGTTCGGCTGGGAGCTGGGCGGACTGAAGTTCTACCGGAGCGCGGCGTTCCCGTACGCACCCGGAGCCGGGGAGCCGAAGGGCCGGCTCGGTCTCCGTTTCCCCGAGGAGCTGGCCCGCGAGCTACTCGTCAGCCGAACTGGTTACACCGGCGAGCGAGGGTACGAACTCTTCGTGCGAGCCGAGGAGGCCGTCGCGCTGGCGGACCGCCTCGTGGCTGCAGGGGCGGTCCCGTGCGGTCTCGGCGCCCGGGACACCCTCCGACTCGAGCAGGGGTACCTGCTGTCGGGCCAGGACTTCCACCGGGACCGGACGCCCCTCGAGGCCGCCCAGGACCGGTTCGTCGACTTCGACCACGTCTTCGTGGGCAAGCCCGCGCTCGAGAAGCAGCGGGCGGACGGGCTCTCCGTGCGGCTCACGGGGCTGGTCGTCGAAGAGAAGGGCGCCATCCCTCGCCACGGCACCCCGGTCCTGCATGGGGGCCAGGAAGTGGCCCAGGTGACCAGCGGGGGCCTCTCCCCGACGTTGGGGTACGGGATCGCCCTGGCCTACCTGGCCCCGACGTTGGGCGTACCGGGCCAAGAAGTCCTGCTCACTCTGCGGGGCCGGCCGGTCCCGGCCCGGGTCGTGCCGCTTCCCTTCCGGACGGCCCCGTCGAGCGGGACCTAGGTCGAGGGGCGCTCGCCCGCGCACCCGAAGGTAAATAGTCGAACCCTCCCATCCTCTCGGGCACAGATGTCGGCCGAGGCCGGGGGCGGCCGTCCGTTCGTCGGTCGCGTGGAGACCGTGCAGGCGCTCCGTCGGCGCTTCGAGGACGCCCGGGCGGGCCACGGAGGGGTGACCCTGCTGGTCGGGGAGACCGGCGTGGGCAAGACCGAGCTCGTGACCGACCTCCTCCGCACGGTGCGACAGCGGGGGGTGCAGGTGCTGGAGGGCCGGGCCCCTCCGTTGGACGCCCCGCCCCCGTTCGCCCTGATCCGTTCCGCGATCGAAAACGTCCAGGAGCCCGGGGGTTCCGCCGCGTCGGACGGGCTCGCCTTCGCGCCGGAGGGGGTGCTGATCGGCTTCGCCCCCCGGCTCGACAACGACTCCCTCTCCTCCCCCGTGCACGTGGAAGAACGACTGCTGGACGCCCTGCGGAGCGCCGACCACCGCGGCGAGGGCGGCCACCTGACGCTGCTCGACCGCATCGCTGCGCAGTTCCAGGAGTTCACGCGACGGGGCCCGACCGTCCTCGTCCTCGAGGACCTCCACCGGGCCGACGAGTCGTCGCTCGCGGCCGTCGAGTACCTCGCCCGCCAGTTCCAGGAGCGCCCCCTCTGGATCATCATCACCACCCGGAGCCCGCACATGCTGCCGGAGGCGCGGCGGGCCCGGATCGACGCCCTGGCCGAAACGACCCGGGCCGAGCGGATCGTGCTCCGCCCGCTCACCTCGTCCGAAGTCGCCGAGTACCTCCACCGGTCGAATCCGGACCGGGCGTTCTCCCCCGAGGAGATCGCCCGCTGGCACTCCGAGAGCGGCGGGAACCCGCTCCTCCTCGAACAGCTCGACCGGCGACGGGCTGCCGGGGGAGCCCCGACCCCCCCCCGGCGGCACGAACCGGACGCGCCCGTCGCCCTCCCGAACCTGAGCGAGGCCGACGAACGGGTCATCGCCGCGGCGGCGGTCCTGGGACCGGAGTTCTCGTTCGGCCTCCTGCTCCGCTCGACCGGCGAGGACGAGGAACATCTGGCCGAGTCGATCGACCGACTGGTCGGCGCGGGGCTGCTGCTCGAGCGGCCGGGGGAGTCGCTCGCCTTCGCGGACGAGCGGGTGCGGGCCCGGGTCTACGACTCGCTCACGGAGAGTCGTCGGCGGCATCTCCATCAGCGCGTGGGCGAGGCGCTCGAGGCGAGCGGGAGCGCCGACCTGACGACGGTCTACGCCCTGGCGCGCCACTACCATCTGGGAAAGGTCGACGACAAGTCGATCCACTACAACCGGACCGCCGCCGAGATCGCGCTCCGGGCCCATGCGCCCGATGTCGCGATCGAGCACCTCACCCGGGCCTTGGAGAGCCACCGGCGCCTGGCCCCGGATGACTGGGAGGGCGAGACGGAGCTCGTCGTGGAGCTTGCCCAGCAGATCGACCTCGTGGGTCGACTGCAGGAAGCGGAGAAGATGCTCCGCACGCACCTCGCCCGGCGGGGCCTGCGGAAGCGGCTCTCGCCGGCGGTCTTCGCGCTCACCGAGCTGTACCTCGCCCGACTCCTCACGGACCAGGGAGAGTGGCACGAGGCCGAGCGGACGATCCGGGCGATCACGGGTTCGGCGGACGCCGGTGGGCTCGAGGGCCACCCGACCGTGCTGATCGCCCTGCACCGCCTCCAAGGGGAGGTGTTCTACTACGCCGGGCGGTACCCGGAGGCGCTCGCCGAGCACGCCGAGGAGCTCCGGCTCGCCGAGGCGACCGGCAATGAACGCGCCGTCGCCCTCGCCGAGGTCCGGCGGGCGAACGTGCTCGCGATGACCGGCCAGGCGGAGAACGCCGCCCGCGATGCCCGTCACGCGGGGGAGACCCTGGAGCGGCTGGGCGACCTCAGCGAGGCCGCCTGGGCCCGACTCTTCGTCGGGGTGATCATCGCGGGCATCCCCGGCGGCCCGAGCCAGCATGTCCAGGCCATCGAGGAGTTCGCGGAGGCGATCCGCCTCGCGGAGAAGGCGCACGACCTCCGGCGCGTCGCGTGGGCCCTCTTCAACACCGCCGACGTGCTCCGGGAGCTCGGCCGCCACGACGAGGCGGTCGAGAAGAACGCACGCTCGCGCGAGCTGCTGGAGCGGATCGGGGACCGGTTCGGGCTGGTCAACTCGATGATCGTGGCGGGGAAGCTCCTCATCGACCAGGGCGAGTACGACCGCGCGGAGGTGGAACTGCTGGACGCCTACCGACTGGTCCGCGAGCTCAAGGCGCAGGCGGACGAGGTCGACGTCGTGCTGCGGCTGGCGGAGCTCTCGTACGCCCGCGGAGACCGCGCGAGCGCCCGGCGACGCGTGGTCGAGCTGGACCGCCGGCACCTGCCCGAGCTCCGTCCCGACCTCGCCGTCGAGTTCGACCGATTGAAGCGAGCGCTCACGGGCAAGGAGCCCCTCGATGGGCACCGCCCGTAGTCCGACGCCCCTTTCCCACCGGGCCCTCGCTCGGCGCGCCCTCCAGGAGGATCGCGCGAGCCGGGATCGGACCAGCCGCCGCGTCCTCAACCGGGACCTCCGCATCCGGGCGACCATCGTTGCCCAGTCCGCCGGCACGCTCTCCGGGTTGACGGCCGCCCGGGCCGTGGCGGCGCTGGCCGGCGTGCGGGCGACGCCCCGGGCGCGGGAGGGCGCCGCCGTCCGACCGGGCCAGGTGGTGCTCCGCCTCGACGGCACCGCCCGCCAGGTGCTCGCCGCGGAACGAACGATGCTGAATCTTCTGATGCACGCGAGCGGGATCGCCACCGCTACGGCGCGGGCGGTGAGGGGGACGCGGGGCAGCCACCCGCGGCTCGAGGTCTGGGCGACTCGCAAGACCCTGCCCGGCCTCCGCGACCTCGAGAAGGCCGCGGTCGTGCACGGAGGTGGGCACCCCCACCGTCGCGACCTCTCCGACGGGCTTCTCCTGAAGTCGACCCATCTCTCCCTCGTACCCGTCGAGGTCGCGGTCGCGCGCCTGCGCCGAGTGGCCCGTCCCGGCGAGTCGGTGGAAGTCGAGGTCCGGGACCTCCCGGAGGCGCTGCGAGCCGCCCGGGCGGGGGCCGACGCGCTGCTCGTCGACAACGCCTCCCCCGCCCGGGCCCGGCGGATCGTGCGGGGCCTCGTCGCGGCGGGACTGCGGCAGGGTCGTTGGGTCGAACTTTCCGGAGGTATCTCGCCGGAGCGGGTGCGGGCCTACCGTGGTGTCGGGGCCGATGCCGTGAGTCTCGGGGCCCTGACCCACTCGGCCCGAGCCTTGCCGTTCCACCTCCGGGTGGAGCCCCCCCGCTTAAGTCGGCCCGCTCGCTAGCAACGACGGAGGCGGGCGATGACGCTCGAGGCCGAGATCCAGGAGTTGAAGGAGGAGCGGAACGCCGTGCTCCTCGCGCACAACTACCAGCGGCCGGAGGTCCAGGACGTCGCGGACTTCGTCGGGGACTCCCTCTTCCTCTCTCGCAAGGCGCGCGAGACCGACCGCGACGTGATCGTCTTCGCCGGCGTGCGGTTCATGGCCGAAACCGCGAAGATCCTGAACCCGACCCGAACCGTGCTCCTGCCGGACCTGAAGGCGGGATGCGGTCTCGCGGATGCCATCACGGCGGAGCAGCTCCGGGCCTGGAAGGCCCAGCATCCGGGCGCCGCGGTGGTCGCCTACATCAACACGTCCGCCGACGTCAAGGCGGAGGCCGACTTCTGCTGCACGAGCTCCAACGCCGTACAGGTCGTGAACTCGATCCCGGCGGACCGGGAGATCCTGTTCCTGCCCGACATGTTCCTCGGGGACTACGTACGCCGTCGCACCGGACGGAAGATGCACCTGTGGGTCGGTGACTGCCCCGTGCACGCGCGGATGCGGCCGGAAGACCTCGACCGGGCGCGGGCCGCCCACCCGGGCGCGCCCATCGTGGCCCATCCGGAGTGCGGCTGCTCGACCCAGGCGCTCGGCTCGGTCGACCGGGTGCTCTCGACGGACGGGATGATCCGGTTCGCCGAGGAGACCCGCGCGCCGGAGGTGCTCGTGGCGACGGAGGTCGGCATCCTGCACCGGATGCGTCGGCTGAACCCGACGACCCGGTTCACGCCGCTGGACGAAGGAACCATCTGTCCGTTCATGAAGGAGATCGACCTCACGGACGTGCGGGACGCGCTCCGCCTCCGACAGTACGAGATCGACGTGCCGGCCGATACCGCGACGAAGGCGCGTCAGGCGCTGGAGCGGATGGTCGCGGCGTGAGCCGACCCGCTCAGAAGTGGGGGATCACCGGCGCCCAGCGGGCGTGGTACATCTCGTAGGCGGCCCCGAACAGGGCGAACGCCCCCAGGAAGACGATCCCGATCGCGCTCCACGACGGTTTCGTGGTCAGGTAGAAGTGGGCGCTGAGCGGGTTCAGGCGTGTCGAGAGGAACGCAAACCCGGCCCACAGCAGGGCGATCCCGAACAAGGCCGGCAGCAAGACCGTGTATCGGGCCAGATACAGGCCCACTCCGACGACGACGAGGACCACTGGGATGGCGGCGTGGGAGCGTCGAGGGGGCGGCGGGGGCGCCGGGGGGGCCGATGGCGCCGACCGGCGTGGGCGTCCCCCGGACATGCCGCGGGCTCCGCGGCCGCCCTAGATGAATGTCGTGGTCCAATGGCGACGCCCCCCCCTCCAGACATAGGCATAAAGAGCCGGTCTCCGTGGGACGACCGTGCCCGACCTGCGTCGACCCGCCCGGCTCCCGAATCGACCGGGGCCGCCCGTCGGGCCGAGCGTCACCCCCGTCCCCCGGTTCCCGGAACCCCCGGCCCTGCGGGCGCCGGGCCCGAACGCCGCGCGGGCGTGCGCGAACTGCTCCTC
>JASHXS010000209.1 GCA_030043405.1 Thermoplasmata archaeon
TGGCCGGGCCGTCGATGCGACTCCTCCTGCTCGACGAACCGACCACCGGCGTGGACGTGGAGGCCCGGCGCTCCGTCTGGCAGCTGATTGACACCTTGCGCACGCGTCGGATCGGCATCCTGCTGACCACCCACTACATCGAGGAAGCGGAGTACCTGGCGGACCGCGTCGCCGTCGTGAACGGGGGGACGATCGTCGCCGAGGGCACGGTGGATGAGATCCGCGGCCGTCTCCCGTACTGGGGCCGGATCGAGGTGCGAGGCCTCGACCACCTCACCGCCGACGGGCGTCAGCGCCTCGACGAACTGGAGCGTCGCTTCCCGGTGGGCCTGCGGGCGGGGAACATGGAACGCCTCCAGGTGGCGGACCCCTTCTCCCCCGAGGTCGGGTCGGCCCTGGAGCGACTCGCCCAGGCGGGCGTGCTGGCCTCGGTCGGGCCGGTCTCCTTGGAGGACGCCTACCTCTCCCTGGTGGACGGCGCGACCGCGGAGGGAACATGAATCGGCCGGCGACCGCCCTCCGTCAGCTGGGCATCGCGCTCCAGATGTCGCTGACCGAGACGCTCCGGGAGCTCGCCATCGTCCTCGGCTTCACGATCATCTTTCCGATCGGCATCCTGTTCTTCCTGAACCATCTGGTCGTGCCTTCGCTGCGCACCCAGGTGCTCGTCGGTACGATCATGATGGAGACCGCGCTGCTCAACGTCAACGCCCTCGCGCAGTCGATCGGCTCCGACAAGCAGACGCGGATCTTCGACCTGTACGTCTCGCTCCCCATCAGCCCGGTCGTCTACGCCCTGGCCAACGCCCTGGTGCTGCTCCCCTTCACGCTGCTCTCCGCCGCGATCACGCTCGGGGTCGCGGTGGCCTTCTTCGGCGTGGGGATCACGCTGCCCATCGCGCTGCTCCTCATCGGAGGGTTCGTGCTCGTGTGGGCCTCGACGATGGGGATCGGGTACCTCATCGGTGTGTACGGGGGGACGCCTCGCCAGATCAACGCCAACGCGCAGCTCGTCGGCATCGTGCTGACCTTCTTCGCCCCCGTCTTCTACCCCGTCACGATCCTGCCGCCGGCGGTCCAGGTCATCGCCTACCTCTGGCCCCTCACCTGGGGCACCCAGTTCCTCGTCGGGATCCTGAACGGGGGCGGCCCCTCCGTCGTGCTCGCGGGGCTCGTCCTGGTCGGCTACATCGTGGCGTGGCTCGTCCTGATCGGCATCGGCCCCCGCTGGCGCGAGGCGTGAGGCCCTCCCGGGCGTGCGGGAGACTAGGGCGACCGCCGGCGCGATTCGTCGTGGGCCAGTCGATCGAGGCCCTCGACGAAGCCGCGCATCTTCCAGTACGTGTCCAGGAACTCCTGTCCGCGGGCGGTGATATCGTACGTCGGGCGACCATCCACTTCCTCGCTCTGCAGCAGGCCGAGGGAGAGGAGTCGCTCCATGAGCAGCCGAAGTCGGTCGACGGGCATCCCGGCCCCGTAGGAGACCCGGGTGATGCGGGCTCCGCCGTGATACCGTTTGACGACCTCGAGCACCGTCGCGTACAGGTCCGTGGCTTCGCGTCGCCGCGCGCCTGGGTCGGCCCCGCCGCGCTCCGGGATCATTCCGGTCCCCGTCAGAGCGGGAAGGCGGGCAGCGTATCCACTTTCTGCGACGAACGGATCCGGGCGGTCCCGTCCACCGTCAGGGATCGGCTGTAGACCACCTCGCCCACGTCCGCGCCGTCCCCGATGCGTACGTCCCCCGCGACCACCCGGCGGGCCTGGCACCCGCGCCCGAGCACGACGGTGTCCCCGAAGATGTCCTCGGCGTCCGACCGTCGGTCCAGCTCGACCCGCCCGCCCACCAGCGGGCCGCGAGCCCGGGAGCGGTTCCCGAGCGAGATCTGGCTCGCTTTCAGTCCCTGGCGGGTCTCGACGGCGCCCCCGATCTCGGCCCGACCTGACAGGACCGCCCGGCCCGCCTCGAACTTACCGCCGATCTCGAGGTCCATGGCCTCGAGCGACCCCCGCACCTCGAGTTTTCCGCCGGCGTCGACGGAACCGCTCAACACGAGCGATCCCCCGACGGCGAACCGGCCCCCGACGTGAACGCTTCGGCCGCGTCCGTCGCCCCGGATCTCGCCGAGACCGCCGATATCGAGGTCTTCGAAGGTCAGGTCCTTGGCCGCGGTGAAGACGCCCCCGACCTCCACGGAACCGCCCTTCGCGCTGTCGCGGAACTGGGCGAACCCCCCCGTCTCGAACTTTCCGAACAGGAGCGGACCTTCGGAGACGAACTTTCCACCCACCTCCACGCTGCGGCGCACCTCGCCCCCGCGGAGACGGACCAGGCCGCCCACCTCGAGTTCCTCGAGCGAGACATCCCCGAGTTCGACCGAACCGCCGGCCTCGATGGACGTCGCCTCCACCTTCCCGACGAGGCGCATACGGCCCCCGACGTTCACGCGGTCCGCCTTGAGGGTCGACGCCCCGTCCAGTTCGCCACCGACCTCGAGCCGCTCCGTGACGGCCGGTCCTCCCAGGATCAGCCGCCGGTCGACGTCGACCGACCGCGAGCGGAACGTGCCGGCGACTTCGATCTCTCCGTCGTCCGAGGTCACGCCTTCGCTGGCCTCGAGGTTGCCGCTGATGCGGAGCCGGCCGTCCTCGGACTCCAGTGCGTTGCAGGTGAGGTCCCCGACGAGATCGACATTCCCCGAGAATCGGGCGGTCCCCGACACCCGGACCGCGCCATCGGCCTCGATCCGCGAATTCTTCTCCACAACGAGGTTCCCCTCGACGGTCCCGAGGCGCACCCGGCTCCCCTTCGGGACGTGCGTGTCGCTCATCGGTTCCAAGACGGGGTCCCCCTTCTATACGGTTAGGTCACGTAGGGTGAGTATCGACCGATAGGTCGCCGGGGACGTTATCGTCCCGCCCGCTCCGGGCGACCGTGGCCGACTCCCTCGAACTGGTCCGGCGAGAGGTGGTCGAGTGCACGCGGTGCCCTCGGCTGGTCGAGTATCGCACCCGCGTCGCCCGCGAGCGCAAGAAGGAGTTCCGGGACGAGGCGTACTGGGGGCGAGGCGTCCCCGGATTCGGGGACCCCGCCGCCCGCCTCGTGGTGGTCGGACTGGCCCCCGCCGCCCACGGGTCGAACCGCACGGGTCGGGTCTTCACGGGAGACCGGTCGGCGGCGTTCTTGGTGAGTTGCTTCTACGAAGCCGGCTATGCGAACCAGCCGACGTCGGTGCGTCGGGGCGACGGGCTCCGCTATTCGGACCTCTACCTCACCGCCGCCGTCCGGTGTGCCCCTCCGGGGAATCGACCCGATCCTTCGGAACGGGACCACTGTCGGCCGTACCTCGAGAGAGAACTTCGACTCCTCACCAACACGCGCGCCCTCCTGGCCCTGGGTGGCTTCGCCTGGGAGGCCCTCTGTTCGGTGGCCCCCGGCGTGTACGGAGTGCCTCGGATCTCGGTCCCGTTCGCGCACGGGGCGTGTGCGGCCCTCGGGCCCGGTGCCCCGCGGTTGTGGGCCTCGTACCATCCGAGTCCGCAGAACACGAACACCGGAAAACTCACGCGGGCCATGCTGGTCGAGCTCCTCGCTCTCGTGCGTTCGTCGTACGAGCCGCGCGGAGGAGCCGAGCCGGCCTCGGGATCGAGGGGCGCGTGATCGATTTCGAGCTCTTGGAACGAGATGGGCTCGGCCGGATCGGTCGGTTCCATACGCCGCACGGCGGACTCGATACCCCGACGCTCTTGCCGGTCGTCCATCCGGACCCGGCGCGTCAGCCGATCCCGCCCGAGGAGATGCGTCGGCGGTTCGGCGTGCAGGGCGTGATCACGTCCTCGTACATCACCTGGCGAACTCCGCCGCTCCGCGCCGTGGCCGAGCGGGACGGCATCCACGGCCTGATCGGGTTCTCCGGCCCCATCATGACGGACTCCGGCGCCTTCCAGCAGCACGCGTACGGTTCGGTGGAAGTGGGCCCGGACGAGATCCTCCGCTTCCAGAACCAGATCGGGAGCGACATCGCGACCGTCCTGGACGTGTTTACCGAGCCCGAAACCCCCGAGGAGATGGCGGGCCAGGCGCTGGAGATCACCATCGAACGTTCGCGAGCGGCCCGAGCGGCGCGGGCGGAGCTCCTGGCCGTGCCGGTGCAGGGCGGCGCCCATCCCGGACTTCGTGCCCGCTCGGCGAGGGAGGCGAGCTCGATCGCCGATGTGCTCGCCGTCGGCGGGGTCGTGCCGCTCCTCGAACAGTACCGATTCGTCGAGCTCGTGCGGGCGCTCGCGGCCGCGCGACCCGAACTGAACCCGGGCGCCGCCGTCCACCTCTTCGGCGCCGGACATCCGATGACCTTCGCCTTGGCGGCCCTGTTCGGGGTCGACCTCGTCGACTCCTCCGCCTACCAGAAGTTCGCCCGTCGGGGGCGGCTCCTCTCTTCGGAAGGGACGGTCGCTCTGGAGGAGGTGCGCGAACCGACCTGCCGATGTGCTCTCTGCGCCGAACGGCCCCTGACGGAAGTGGCTCGGCTCCCGATACCGGAGCGAGAGGCCTGGCTCGCCCGGCACAACCTCCTAGCATCCGTGGAGGAGATGGCCCGGGTGCGGCAGGCGATCCGCACCGGTACGCTCTGGGAGCTCGCGGAGCGGCGGTCGGTCGCCCATCCGGCGCTCCGCGCAGCCCTCGAGATCGCGAAGCAGCACCCCGAGACGTTCCTCCCCACCGAACCCGCTAGCCGACCCGCGTTCCGAGAGATCGATCGCAGCAGCCGCGACCGACCGGCGGTCGTCCGGTTCCGCCGGCGGCTGGACCAGTATCGAGCGGGACGTCCGGCGGCCCTGCCGGTCGGGCGCCTCGCATTGCGGCCGGAATACTTGCAGCACCTCCCGCGCCGCGACCCGAGCGGGGCCCCGGTCGCGTGGGAGGCGGCGACTCCGCTCGGACCGGTGCCGGTGGAGCTCACGGACCTCTACCCGGTCGGCCCGTACCTCGGCGTGGACGAGTTCCTCGACCCACCGCGTCACCACCCGCCGCGGGCCCTCCGGGAGGAAGTCGCGCAACGGTGGCCCCTTCCAGGTCGGGACTGGACGGAGGCCTGGACCGAGTTTCAGGTGGTCAGCCTCCTCGAGTGGGAGTTCGGCCCTGAGGTGGCCCAGGCGCTCGGTCCGCAACTGCGGGGCGAGCGCTCGCGCCGCACCGGGCGCCTCCG
>JASHXS010000210.1 GCA_030043405.1 Thermoplasmata archaeon
GGGGCATTCCGCCGCGCCGCCAGGCGGACGATCGACTTGCCCTCGGGGGTCTCGTCCACGGAGGAGGAGAGGAGGGCGGCCTCGAGGAGTTCGGGCATCTCCACGCCGGGCGCGGCCACGAACTGGACCGCGAGACGGTTGCCGACGGTGATCGTCCCGGTCTTGTCGAGGATCAGGACGTCCAGGTCGCCGGCCGCCTCGACCGCTTTCCCGGACTTCGAGATGACGTTCGCCCGGGCCACGCGATTGATGCCCGAGATCCCGATGGCGGGCAGGAGCGCCCCGATGGTGGTGGGCATCAGGCAGACGAACAGCGCGACGACGGTGGCGACCGAGATGTAGACGATGTTGGTGAAGTTTGCGAGATAGATGAACGTCACGACGACCGTGAAGAGCGCGATGGTGAACGCGTAGAGCAGGACGCCGAGCGCCAGTTCGTTGGGCGTGGGCTCGCGGCCCTGTCCCTCGACCAACCGGATCAGGCGGTCGAGGAACGACTCCCCCCGGACCGCCGTCACGCGCACCCGGATGGTGCCCTGGAGGACCCGCGTGCCGCCCAGGACGCTCGTCTTGTCGCCGCCGCTCTCCCGCATCACGGCCTCGGACTCGCCCGTCATCATCGACTCGTCGATGAGGGCGGCGCCGTGGACGATGTCGCCGTCCAACGGGATCGATTCGCCCGGCTGGACCTCGACCATGTCCCCGATGTGGAGGATGTCGGAGGCGACCCACTGGGTACGGTTGTCCGGTCGGACCTGTCGGGCCCGGACCCCGCTGCGGATCTCCCGCAGGCTGTCCGCCTGGGCCCGGCCCTGGGCCTCCGCGATCGATTGGCCCAGGTTCGCGAACCAGATGGTCAGGAACAGGATGACGGTGACGGCGAGGTAGTAGTCGGGGTTGTACGAGTGGTCGATGTCCGGGAAGAGACTCGGGAACAGGGTCAGGACGACCAGGAAGAGGAACAGCACGTACACGCAGAACATCACCGGGTGGCGGTACTCGCGCGACGGGCTGAACATGCGGAACGAATCGCCGATCACGCGCCCCCAGGAGGTGTGGGGTCGGCGGCGGACGGACACCCGGGCCCCCGCGCGGTTGAGTTCGTTCGCCTGCAACGTTCGCCCCTCCTACAGAATCTGGGCCAGCGGGCCCATCGCGAGCACGGGGAGGAAGAGGAGCGCGGTGGTGATCACCAGGAAGAGCGTGAAGTAGATCGTGAAGGTCGCGCTGGCCGTTCGGAGCGTGCCGGGACCCGCGGGGAGCGTCCGCTGGCGCGCGAACTTCTCGGAGACCTTGAGCATCGCATAGATCGGCACGAACCGTCCGACCAGCATCACGATGGCCCCGGCGACGTTGAAGAACGGCGTCGTATCGTTGAAGGCGGCCGTCGAGAGGGCGCTCCCGTTGTTCGCCGATTCGGAAGTGAACTCGTAGAGGACCGCCGTGAAGTTGTGCGCGGAGAGACCGACCGTCGAGCCGTCGATGACGACGAAGCCCCCGAGGATGGCGATGGCGGAGGGGATGAGGATCAGGGCCGGGTGGATCAGGAGGGCGAGCGCGGACCATTTCACGTGGCCGGTCTCGATCTTCTTGCCGAGGTACTCCGGCGTCCGGCCCACCATCAGGCCCCCGACGAAGATCGCCAGGACGGCGAACAGGAGGAGCATCCCGAAGCCGGTACCCTCCCCACCGGGGGTGCTCTGCGTGAACATCCCGAAGAGGAGGACCATCTGGCCGACAGGGCTGATGGAGCCGATCATCATGTTGTTCGCGCCGACGTTCGCGTAGACGCTCACGACCTGGAACATCGAGGCCTCCGGGAGGCTGAACCGCGTCTCCTGGCCCACCGGGTAGCCGTTCGATTGGGTGAGGCCGGTCAGGTTCGCGAGCGCCGGGTTGGTCGCGGCCTGGTAGACGATGAACAGGGCGATCGCAACGACGAGGATGATCAGGATCGTTCCGACGTAGGGCCATTCCTCCCCCTTGCGGCGGACCATCCGCGCGAACGCGAACGGGGCCGATAGCGGGATGAGGAGCATGATGAAGATCGCGAACAGGTTGGAGACGGCGGAGGGGTTCGCGAGCGGGTCGGCCATGTTGGCCGAGTACCAGCCCCCTCCGTTCGTGCCGAGCAGCGAGATCGACTGGAAGCTCGCGACCGGCCCGAGATAGATGGTCTGCGTGCCGCCGGTGATCGGGTGCGCGATGACGGTCCAGTTGAAGGTCTCCGGCACCCCCATCAACACGAGGAGGAGGGCCGCCACCACCGAGATCGGGATCAGGACCCGGGTCAGGGTCCGGACCAGGTCGACGTAGAAGTTGCCGAGCGTCCCATCGCGGCTCATGAAGCCCCGGACGCTGGCCGCGAGGACGGCCAGGCCCGTCGCCGCCGAGAGGAACAGGGCGAGCTGCCAGGCGATCATCATCGCCCCGAAGCTGATCTGGGACTCGTTCGTGAAGTGGGTGTAATCCGTGTTCGTCGTGAAACTGGCCGCGGAGTGGAACGCGAGGTCCCAGGTCATGTTGGGAACCCCGGTCGGGTTCAGGGGCAGCCCGGCCTGCTGGAAGAAATACCAGAAGAGGAACCCGAGGACGGCGCCATTGACGAGCAGGATGGCGCCCATGTACTCCCGCGCGGGCATCGACCGGCGCGGCGACGTGCCCAACGCGCGGTAGATCGCGCGCTCGATCGGGCCGAGGATCACGTCCCCGAAGGCGGGGCGGTTCGTGTAGACGCGCGCGAGGTAATCCCCGAAGAAGGGCGCCGCCGCGAGGGCGAAGATGAGGATCAGCGCGATGTCCCAGAGGGACCGCAGGTCAATCATGACCTGGAGACCTCAGAACTCCTCAGGATGGAGCATCGCGTAGACGAGGTAGATCGTCAGGCCCACGCACAGGACCGTGAGCAGGGAGAGGCCGAGATTCTGAACGAGCCAATCGGGAGTGCCCATTGGCGCCTTGAGGCGGAACGACCCGGACCTCGCTATTTAACCTGCATCCGCGAGCGGCACGCTCACACGCCGCTTCGGAACGTTTATACCTCGGAAGTCGGCCGCGGGCGCCCCCGACGGTTCGGCGCCGACGGGGACCCCTCGGCGGAGGAATCCTGACGCGCCCGCGACGCCTTGGAGAGGCGTCGGACGATGCGTCGCATCGCGCGCTCCCGTCGGACCTCCGCGGCCTGGTATTGCACGTCGCGCGTCTCGCGGGTCAAGAGCACCGTGACGCGGCCCAGGGAGCTCCGTCCGGTCCGGCCGCGGCGCTGGATCGCCCGGATCTCGCTGGGCACGGACTCGAAGAAGACTACCAGGTCGACGTCCGGGACGTCCAGCCCCTCTTCGGCCACGCTGCTCGCGACGAGGACCGGAAAGCGGCCCGCCCGGAACCCCTCGAGCACCCGCGCCTGCTCCTTCTGGGACATCCCCTTGTCGTCCGCGTCGCGGGACGCTTGGCCCACGAACCGGCCCACCTCCCACCCCTGCTGGGCCAGGCGGTCCTGGATGGACTGAATGGTGTCCCGGTACTGGGCGAAGACGAGGATCCGCACCGGGTCGGTTCCGGCGCGATCGAGGACCTCACGGACCAGTCCGACCAGCGCATCCAGCTTGGGGTGCGAGGCTTCCCGG
>JASHXS010000211.1 GCA_030043405.1 Thermoplasmata archaeon
CCGCCCATGGCTTGGCCGATCAGGCCGACCAGGCAGAGTACCCCCCCGAGGCAGGCGAGGGGGACCCCGAACAGGACCGCCACCGGGGCGAGTCCGTAGGCGGAGGAGGCGAGCGCCACCCCGGAGAGGAAGAGGCCGAGGCCACCGACGGTGAAGGCGAGCCCGAGCAGGCCCACGAGCGTGAGGAACGCCGGTCCGGTGAAGTCGCGGGACGTGGTCGACATCTTCCGGAACCCGGAAAAGTAGAGGAGCGACGCGGCGGCGGCAACGACCGCCGCCGCCCCGAGAGCGAGGACCGCCCAGAGCGCGTGAGCGTACAGGCCCGACGGGTTCCACGCCGCGCCCGGATAGGCGAGAAGACTGACGGCCAGCCCGGCGGCGCCGAGGACAAAGAGGAGCTGCGACGCCGACGCCGCGAGCGACGCATCGCGGAGCGCTCGGACCCCGTCCTGCTCGGGGGCTTCGACCGCCTGAAGGAGGGCCGTCTCCCGGAGCGCGCCGATGCCCCGGACGCAGACGTACTCCACGAAGATGATGCCGACGATGAAGAAGCTCGCCGGATAATTCGTCCAGAGCGCCACGAACAGGCCGGCCCAGACGGCGGTCACCGCGACGATCACGGCCACGATCACGGCCGTCAGGGGCCGGGAGGTCAGGCGCACCGCGATGGCCGCGGGCGTGACCATCAGGGCGAAGATCAGGAGGACGCCGATGATCTGGACCGCGAACGAGATCGCGACCGCGAGGATCACCATGAACGCGAGATTCAGGAGCGTCAGCGGGAGGCCCTTCGCCTCGGCCACGTCCTCGTCGAGCGAGGCGAACAGCAGCGGGCGGTAGATGAGGGCCAGGACGAGCATGACCCCGACGCTCGACCAGAACGTGAACGCGACCTCGGACGAGCTGATCCCGAGCACCTCGCCGAAGAGAATGGAGTAGGCCTCCTGGGCGTAGCCATTGTAGAGGCTGAGGAAGAGCAGCCCGAGCCCCAGGGCGAACGCGAGCACGGTGCCGATCTCGACATCGCGGGTCGACGCCCGATTGCCGAGCACGGCCATGCCACTCCCGGTCGCGATCGTGAAGATCAGGAGCCCATACACTGGCGCCACACCGACCAGTACGGCGGCGGCGGCGCCCGAGAAGCCGGTGTGTCCGAGCGCGTGGCTCGCGAACGCGGAGCGGCGGAGGACGACGAAGTAGCCGATGATGCCCGCGAGGATCCCGATGATCGTGCCGGCCTCGACGGCGTTGCGCATGAACTCGAACGACCAGAGGAACCGAATGTCCGTGACGATGTTCCAGCTCCAAGGGAGCCCGCTCCACCCCCCGCCGGTCACGCGCCCTCCTCGCCGCGCTCGTCCTCGCCGCCGACGATCACGATGTTGCCGCGCGAGTCCCGCAGCACCTCCACGTGAACCCCGTAGAGCGCCGACAGGCGCTCCGACGTGAGCACCTCATCCGGAGTCCCGACCGCGACCTTGCCGTTCGCGATGTAGATCACCTTGTTCAGGCACTTGATCATCGGGTTGATGTCGTGGGCCACGAGCAGCGTCGTGACCCCCCGCGAGCGCACGAGGCCGTGGATCGTCTCGACCAGCTCGCGGCTGCGACGGATGTCGAGATTCGAGAGGGGCTCGTCCAGCAGGAGCATGTCGGGGTTGCCCACGATGGCCTCGGCCAGGAAGATCCGCTGGAGCTCGCCCCCGGAGAGCGAACCCAACGACCGAGGGCCGAGGTCCGCGGCCCCGACGTCTTCGAGGGCCTGCGCCGCGGCGTCGCGCTCGGCCCCGAGGTGGACTCGAGGACCCCACTGGAGCGGGCGCCAGCGACCCTCGGGCCCCCAACGGGTACCGGGGTAGGCGAGGCGCACGAGCTTGTCGCACTCGATGTGGGTGTCCCGGTCGAGGGTATGCCGCTGCGGCACGTAGCCGATCCGGTAGTTCCCTCGGTGCGGTGGAGCGCCGAGCACCGAGAGGACTCCGCTCGAGGGCCAGTGGAGCCCTAGCAGCATCCGGAACAAGGTCGTCTTGCCCGCCCCATTCGGCCCGATGACCGCGACAAACTCGCCGGGTTGGATACTGAACGTCGCCTCCCGCCAGACGAGCTTGTTTCGGTACCGGACTTCGACCCGTTCCGCCCGGATGGCCTCCGGGCCGGATCGGACCGGGACACCGCCCGGGCTCTGGTATACGGGTGGGTGGGCCGGGAGTTCAGCGTCCACGTCGGTTCAGCGTCTCCCCCACGCCGAGGCGGGACGGGAGGGGAGAAGGGAGTGGGCCCGGTCCGGAGCGCGGACCCGACCGCGCCGCCGAGGCGAGCGAGCGGCGCCGGAGGCCAGGGCCGGCCTCACGGTGCCGTACCTCCGAGCGCCGCCGCGTTCAGGGCGTTGGCGAGACTGTTGTACTCCCCGTACATCCAGTCCTGGAAGCTCGTGTCTGGCGGCTGGATCGTCTCACTGACGTAGGTGACCGTCACTCCGTTCGTCCCCGCGAGGCCCTCCAGCGTCGAGGTGATGGGCGTCACGGTTTGGATGTTGTAGACGAGGACTTTCACATACCCGCCTTCCAGCTGGCACTCGAACAACGCCACGCTGGCGGCCGGCGGGTCGTTCCCTTCCGCGATCGCCTCCATGAACGCGGGCGGCGAGATCAGGTCGAGTCCGGTGTAGTTGGCGAGGTACACGAAGATGCTCTCGGTGGCCACGACGACCGTACCGGCGAAGTCCTGCCGGATCTGGTTCGCCCGGGCGTAGAGCTGGTCGATGGAGACCCCCTGGGCTCCCCCGCCGTCGGAGTCGTTGAGGTTCGCGAAGTTCTGTTGGAAGATGGACCGGGAGGCCGGCTGGAGGGCCACCAGGTCCGAGTACATCGCCAGCAGCGTGTGGTTCACGTAGAGCGGGTTGTACCACTGGTGCGGGTTCCCGCTGACGATCCCACCGGTGACGTCGACCCCGTTCAGCGTCCCGACATTCAGCACTTCCTGGCCGGCGCTATCCGACGCGTCGATCAGCTGGGTCGCCCAGTCGTCGTACCCCACGCCGTTCATGACGACCAGGTTCGCGTTCTTCATCGCGATGGCGTCGGACGCATTCGCCTCGTAGTCGTGCGGGTCGGCGTTCGGATTGCTCACGATGCTGAGGACGTTGGTCAGGTTCCCGCCCATCTGGCTGACGAGGCTGCCCCAGAAATTCTCGGCGGCGACCACCTGGATCGTGGTCCCGACCGGGACCGGGGCGAGCGGACCGTTCGTCAGGGTGGTCGCGTTCGCAAAGTTCGGGGTCGTGTTCCCTTCGACCTGTCCCGGGGTCGGGTCGGCTCCGAGCTGCTGCGGAGTGAACGCGGCACACGGATTCCCCGGCGCCTGGCTCGTCACCAGTTCGTACGCGGTCGCCCCACCGGCGATGAGGAGGACGACGACCACGATCGCGACGATCGTCAGGCGCGAGGCCGCCCGCGGCGCCGTGCGTCGGGGCGGTCGGGCGCGGGGTGGCCCGGAGAGGGGTTCGGCCTCGCCGGGCGGGGTAGCGGGCGTCGCCATCGTCAGTGGGTCCCCCGTTCGGACGAACATGCCGGGATCGGCTCCCCGTGGGGGCAGGTCGAGGGATGCGCCCGAGCGCGACATACCTCCTCCACGGTGCGGTGCGAGATCGCCAAGTCGATCTCCCGGGCCGCGGCGCACGTCTCCGACGCCGGCAGGCCCAGCGTACTGAACAGGCTCTCGACCACGCGGTGGTGTCGCTGGTATTCCCGCAGGGTGGCCCGCCCCCGGTCGGTGAGCCGGCTCTTTCCCCGGTATCGCTCGACGAGGCCGAGCTCCTCCAGCGGGGTCAGATGCCCCAGGGCGGAGGGCGCACTGACGTGCATCGAGGCCGCGATCCGCTTCAACGGAGCGCCCCGATCCACCGTCTCGAGCGACCCAATGCTCTGGAGGGTCTCGAGCTGTCGGCGGGTCAGCCTCTGGAGGACTTCCATGCCATCCTCCACATGTGTCGATAATA
>JASHXS010000212.1 GCA_030043405.1 Thermoplasmata archaeon
CAATCCGGTGCCGGGGGTCACGGTGGCGCTCGGGCTCTCCCTTCGCCCCCCGCCGGGGTCGGGGTGTGCCGGAGCACGAGGAACAGCCCTCCCACCACGACCCCGAGGCTGGCTCCGAACAGGAGTCCGGCCGTCCCCAGCCCAAGGAACTCCGCGCTCTCAGCGACTCCGATGGTAGGCACGGCGAGGGCCAAATATCCGCCCAAGTAGAACCCGGAGAGGATCTCCGGACGTCGCCCGGCCGGGGAGATCCGATCGATCAGGGTCACACTCCCCATGTAGGCGAGTCCCACCCCGATCCCGAGGACGGCGGCTCCCAATACCAGGACCGGCGCCGACCGGATCAGGTCGGAGGTGACGAAGACGGCGAGACCCGCTAGGAGGATCGGAAGCCCCACCAGCAGTGCCCGGCGGTCTCGCACCTGCCCCAGCACGAGCTGGACGAAGGCGGCACTCCCGAACATGGTCGCGACGAACCCGGCGGCAAGGGCGTAGTTCCCGATCGCGAGGTCGACCCGGATCAGTGACGGCGCCATCGCCCCGAAGAGCCCGTAGAGCGAGTAGCACGCGGCCAACGCGCCGGTGGAAACCCAGAAGGGGCTCCGGAGGTCCCGCGGGACCGAGATCCGAGGGACTCGGAACGACCGCGGTCCCGGGGCGCGGGCGATCGTCTCGGGCGTCATGGCCACGAAAGCCAGACCGACCAGGCTGGCCGCGATGAGGACATAGAAGACCGACTTGGTGGGCTCGGGTCCGTACTCGGCGAACAGTCCGCTCAACAACACGCCGGCGGCCACGGCCCCGAAATTGGCCGCGACGGCGACCCGCGCGACGTGATGCTGGTCGCCCCGTGGCTCCAAGCCGGCCATCGCGGCGGTCGCGGTACTGGTGGTGGCGCCGACCGCGAGTCCGGAGCCCACCCGAGCGAGCGCGAGCGTGGCGACGGAGGTGGCGGACAGGAAGAGGAGGCCACTCAAGACCGTCAGGAGCATCCCGACGTACAGCACCGGTTTGCAGCCGATGTAGTCGGAGATCGGGGCGAAGAAGAAGAGGGTGACAAAGACGCCCACCGTGTACGCCGCAAACACCAGCCCGAGCGTCCCCGCCGAGAAGTGGAGCTGGTTCTCGTAGATCGGATAGAGTGGCGTGGGCAGCCCGGCGCCGAAGGCAGTGACACCAAGGACCACCGCGATCGATCGGAACGGCCACCGGCTTGAGGGGGGCGCGAGGTGCGAGCCCTCGACCCCGCCCCCACCCGATCCGGTCGCGCGACGGTTGGCGGCCACGACGCTCCTCGGAGTCGCCCGTGCCGACCGGCCTAATTACCGTAGAGAGGCCGCTCCACGACCGGCCCCGGCGACGAAGGCCGGTCTTCAGAGGCCGACGAACAAGCATCCGACCACGACGAGGGTCGTGATGGCGGCGAGCGGAAGGCCCAGGCGGACGAACTCGCCGAGACGGATCGAGACCCCGCGGGACTCCGCCTGTTCCACGACAATGAGATTGCTGGCCGCCCCCAAGAGCGTCAGGTTGCCCGCCAGCGTGCTCCCGGCCGCCAAGGCGGTCCACGCGGTCGGAGTAACCGCGCCATAGCCCAGACCGTGGAGGAGCGGGATCTGTAGCGCCACCCAGGGGACGTTGCTCACCAGCTGGGAACCCAGCAGACTGGCACCTACGATCGTCCCGGTTGAGCCAAGCGTGGGGCCCGACGCCCCCGGTACCGGGAGCAGTCGCTCCAGGCCACCCAACAGTCCCCCTGTAACCGCGCCCGCCACCACCACGAAGAGCCCGGCAAACAGTAGCAGGATGGTCCAGTCCGTCCGTCGGACCAGGGCGACCCGGCCCGGCGTGAGGAGGAGGACCAGGACGGCCGCCCCGAGGGCGATCAGGTACGAGGGAGGCGCCTCCCAGCCGGCGAGCGTGCCGAGGAGCGAGGAACCAAACAGCGCGACGACGGCGGCCGGGAAGACGAACAAGACAGGGGCACGTTGGAGCCGGTCCACCCACCCTCCCCGCGGCAGCAGCGGAAACGGGGGATCCGCTGAGTCGAACGGCTGGCCGACCGAGGGGGCCCGGCGGCGGGCCGACCAGCGGAGGAGGGCGGCGCCGAGCACGAGGTTGATGGCGGTGGGTAGGGCGAGGTACCGGACGAAGACGAGCAGCGGGCTGGAGAGCCCGCTGTCCGTGGCGATCAGCAGGTTCTGGGGGTTCCCGAGGGGCGTCAGGACACTTCCGACGCTGACGGCATACGCGATCCCGAGGAGCAGCGGTTTTGCATCGACGCGAAGGCGCCGCGCGAGCGTGAAGGCGAGGGGGACCCCCACGAGCACCAACGCGTCGTTGAGGACGAAACCGGCCAGCAACCCGAAGGTGAGGAACAGCAGGTACGGGAGGTCCTCCGGGCGTCCGGCGCGCGACGCCACCCAACGCGCCAGGTGTTCGATCGCCCCCGACCGTTCGAGGGCGGCAACCAATACGAACAGTGCCAGAAGGAAGAGGAGAACCGGGGCCTCGTTCGCGAGGGCCTCGGCCGCCCCGGGGAGGGTGAGCACGCCGGTTCCAACCGTGAGGATGGCTCCGACCCCGAGCAGGACCCAAATGCGGGGCCCGCGGCCGACGAGCTGGCGAATCGCGAGGGCCGCGAACGTGCCCGCGAATACACCGAGGGCGAGCGCCTCCACGACCTACACCAGGGAGCGGCGAACCGGGCGAGCTAGATATCGAACGAGCCCCGCGGGAGGGACCGGGGCGCTAGAAGGCGAACCGGCGAATCGCCGGTAGGGTCAACGCCAGGACGAGGGCCCCCGTGAGTACACCCGCGACGAGTTCGGCCACCGCCACCGGTGGCCAGGAGGCCGCCAGTGTACCAAGGAGAAGCGCTCCTGCGGCACCCGAGACCCCGGGAAACAGGAACAGATTGCTCGTCACCCGGGCGAGTCGTTCCGGAGGGATGTAGCCCCACTCGAACGTCACTTTACCGGAGCTGTACGCCCCGAGCGCCGCACCGGCGAGGGCCCAGACGACGGCCGTCAGGGCTAGGGAACCGGTGGTACGCCCCACCAGCGCGAGGGCGGCCGCCGCCCCGGCGAGACCCGCGACCATGACCACGCCGACGCGCTCTCGCGGGTTCCAGTACCCCAGCGCGAGGTCCGTCAGCACGCCCCCCACGACGAGCGCGGTGAACAGTACGCCGTACGCGGCCGCGGGGTCGGCGAAGCTCCGGTCGGCGAAGAGGGTGATCAAGACCGCGGGACCGTTCGAGAAGAAACCCACCGCCGCGTCGAGGAAACCGAGCTGGAGGAGGGGGCGTCCTTCCGCGGTACCGAAGTACGACCAGCCTTCGAAGAAGCCGCCGAGATACGAGGTGGCCGAAGATCGAGGCGCCCGGAGCGGCACCTGGATCACGAGGGCCGCGGCGCCGAGCAGCAGGGCGGCGTACAGGAAACCACTCGCGGCCGGTCCGGTGAGCAGGATGAAGACCGCCCCCGCCGCGAATCCACCGATCGTCGCACCCCCGCCCAAGGCGCTCGTGATTCCTCCGGCGGCGAAGAGCAGGTCCTTCGGGAGCAGGATCCGGGGGGCCACCTGAAAGACGGCCCACTCGAAGTCCCAGGCCACGGCGAGGCCGGATACGAGGCCCAGGAGCAAGGGCAGCTGGAGTTCGCCCCGGAGGGAGGCGAGGGCGATGGTCAGCGCGGCGCCCGCCTGCAACGGGAAGCCCACCACCAGGATCCACCGTTTGTCGGCGACCCGGTCCACGAGCGGCGCGACCAGGAAGGTGAGGGAGTAGATCCCGATCTCCAGGAAGAGGACCAGCCCGACTACGAGGAACGAGCCCGTGGTCTCGAGCGCCAGCCACGGGATCGAGATCGCATAGATCGAGTAGCCGGTCGCCGCGGCGATGGCCCCCGACTGGTACAGCAGATACGGCCGGTGGTGCAAGACGTCCTGGAACCGCGCGCGACCGCCAGGGGGAACCGCGGCGACGACCCGCGGGTCGGCGGGTAGGTCCGGCGGCGTCGACAGGCCAACCGCTCTTTCGGGTCCACCCATGCTCGGGGCCCGAGAGCGGGTCCGACCATACAAGACCGCCCGGGTCCGCGACCGCCGCCCACGCTAATAGGGACGGGCCGGGTGGAGCGCTCGCCACCGGCGATTTCGACACCGGCGCGAGAGGAGATGGGAACGAGCGAGATCGGAGGGTCCCCGTCTCGGGCCGTGCGTTACGCCCGATATCTGGCGGCCTGGACGGTCGGCGCCGTCCCGACCTTCGCCGTGCTGACCGCGCTCTGGCTGTACCCGGCGCAGTTCGCCGGCGTGGGCGAGGTCGCCGTGGGCGCGTTCGCCCTCATGTTCCCGATCGCCGTCCGTGAACTCCGAGTGCCACGACGCGTCGAGTTTGTCTTCTTCCTCCTGGGCGCCGGTCTCGCCTTGGCGGTCGTGTCGATTGTTACCGGGGGCGGGAACGGGCTGACCGACCAACCGTTCACCACGCCGCAGTACGTGACCATCCTCTGGGCTCACCAGGACCCGTACGTGGTGCCGTTGGTCGTCCAGTACCAGCAGTACGGTCAGACCTTCTCGCTCCACTCCGTCTATCCATTCCTGCCCGTCCTGATGTTCCTCCAGGTCCCCGGGCTGAGCTACAAGTGGTTCGC